>CALAEY010000101.1 GCA_937891085.1 uncultured Prevotellaceae bacterium
GCCTGATTGCCGGTTTCCAACCCGGTAGAGGAGGTTCGATTCCTCCTGCCCGTGCTTTCTTATTGGTAAAAAAGGAAATCTTTGCTTTGTTTTTTATCAATTATATATATCTTTGCAATAAGGCTGTTGAAATGTTATGAGCCAATGAATATTATCAAAGACATATATGAAGCGATAACAATAGATGGCTTCGCCAAGTCAACACTACAACTAATAGATGAATATGTAAATAGTATAGAAAATGGAAACGCAGACTTTTATCGATTCACTCTTCCAGAGCATGCAGGACTCTGCAAAGCAGGTTCGGTCCTCATTGGGGCGTCCATCATCGCAAGCTACGCGACAGCAAGCCTTACAGCAAGTAGCCATGCTGGAGAAAGCCAAGCAGGCCCAAGCAACTGGCAAATAGATCAGTTGCAAGAACAACTTGTTGAGAAATGGGCTAAAGCTGCTCAGGTATGGGTTGAAGATTCTGAGCAGATATTGACTCAAACATTTGGCCCTAAAATCGCACAAGGAGCAGAGGCTAAGGTCTATTATAGAGAAGGTGATACCTCAGTAGTGAAAGAACGTTGCTCTATCTACTCAACTACCCAGAAAGCGTTCGATGCCATTGTAGGGTGAATTGCTCACATGCTTGCCAATATACCATTTGTATGGAATCCATTGTCAGTTGATTTTTACTTCAGCTCATGGTATATCTGGGGCTATTATTTAATATGGTGAATGAATAATAGCTATCCCTATTATATTTTTAAATAAACTTTCTTTTCTATTTCAGGAATAGAAGTTCATTCAGATGTAATTGTGAGTACTGTCAGTTCAGCTGTATCTTTTCATCATTGTTTTTTGAATAACTCAGGGTTGAAGCGAAACTTTGAGCTTTTACTGATTTTATAAATTTCACTAGAGTTGGATATGTTTTGTGCAGGCTTCCGTTGTCAGTTGTCTAGGTATTCTACTCATTTTCATGTCCATAGAATGGCTGGATATTTGCTATCTTTTGGTAGATTTGTAGGTTGAGTGGCAGATAGCTGAGATGGTATAGAAGGCAGACAGATTTGTCTACATATTTCTTTTTGATCAGGAGTGTTGTAATTTTCTATAGGTTGTCAGTTGTGAGTTGCAGGAATAGAAATATGATGGGAATTGATTAGATTCATTACATCACTCATATTCATATCAGGGTCTAGTGCGGCAATATTTCGTAACTCACCCGCCAATTCGGCAGTTGGTCGAGATGAGGCCCTACTACTAGCGGCAGAAAGATTTCCTTCGCTTTTATGTGTAGGATATCATCAGCTGGATACTTTGAGATTTTTTTGGTCGTATCAGATAGGTGTGGCTGAGTGCTCATATGGATAGTAATCATAGTCGTTCAGTGTTACGGTTTCGGTAGTTCATCATAATGCTCAAATAATATTATGTCATATCGCGCCACTTCAATTGTAATCTCAATTTGGTATGTATGTTTGATCCCACCTCAAAGAAAAATCATGCATGTAAAATACGTTTGTAACGGCTATGATGGCCATGCAATTTTTGAGATTTATAAGTTCTTCTAGCGCATTTCATTCAGCTGTTCACTTAGGGTTGTATTCTGATCATGCTCAACCTAATCGTTCATTTGCACAGAAAAATATAAACTGTTGGTTGGGGTTATTTTTGACGTATTCTAAAATAGCTGGTCGTTTTCTACGTTGAAACCATCAGATTTTTCATGGATAATTTTGCGCGATTCATGGAGTAGATGTGTTTGTTTTGATCTTTTCATTCATTATTTCGGCATGTTGTTCTCAATCGTCAGGATTAGTGTTTGTGTTAATAATTTCTCGTGTTCATTTTATGTATGGACAATCAGTATTAGGCCATTCTCATAGTCATATGAGACGGATATTATTTAGTTTTTCTAGATATTCTGGTGAACCGTTTTTGATAAGTTCTTCTACAATCTTTCTAGTCTGAAGGTGTCATATCGTTTCATAAAACTTGTATCGTTCCTTATCTCCTACGACATTTTTTTTCCATTCATCTCGATTTTCGTAGATGTTGGCTTCTTGTGGTGTGATAGGATTATATTCTAGGGCATTAATGGTCAAAGAATCTGATTTTACTTCAGCGGAATTTCATGATTTTCATTTCACAGTAAAAATGATTGTACATGTTCAGGGATATTCTGGAGTATAGTGGTGAGGATTGGTTACTTCATAACGTTGTCCGTCTATTTCTACTTTTACCTTTACCAGTTCAATACCCTCAGCAAAGCTGATGCCGTTTAGCAGGTTTGCCTCTGCATCCACCTGTAGGTTCATACTGTTCAGGACTTCCATTCCATAGATGGCATCATCTGTGAGGGTCACGTCAGTGCTGGCAAACTTCTCTTCTGCATCTGTCACCGTCACGGTAAGCGTGCCAGCCTCTGCCAGCACGTCGCCAGGCTTCACTTCCTTTCCATCAAGCGTCAATGTCACTTCGCACTGCTCCGTACGGTCATCAGTCCATGAGGCCACTACCTCACCGCCTATCATCAGCTTGTTGTCCACAATGCTTACCTCTGCTCCCGCAAATACGTTCAGCTCGGAAAGCTCTAACTTTATCTCTGGGGCCCCGTTGGTGATCTTCAGCTTCACGGTGACGCTCCTGCTCTCTCCAGAGCCGTCCGTCACAGTCAGCGTCAAGGTGCCCTCATCGGTCAGGGAGGTGCCAGCCTTCACTTCCTCACCGTCGAGCGTCAGCTTCACCTCGCAAGTGGTGGTCTCCTTGTCGGTCCACGAAGCCACCAGCTGGGTGCCTATGTAGAGCTGGCTTCCACTGATGCGCAACTCACGACCTCACGTCACGTCTATCTCAGTGAGCTTTGCCTCGATGGTAGGTGGGGTGTTCTTGGCAGGAGTCACAGGCACCACGTAGTCGTCTGGGGAGTCGCCTCAGCAGGAAGTGAGCACGGCCACGGCCGTTCAGACATAAAACAAACTGGGCAACGGTTGAATCACCATGCTGCCTATTGCCATCGAGGCCATCATCAGGGCATTCCTGCCCATCCAGCGGAAGCCTCTGCGTATGTCTTTCTGTTTCCGCTTCGGAGCCGTAGGCCCCGTTTGTTTCTTTCAGTCCATAGTATGAAGAAAAAGGCCGTGAGCTCACAGACGCACACCATAGACGGCCTCTGGGGATAAGGTTTAGGACCATCCTGTGGAGCGGTGTTCTTCTCGTGCAGCTATCTTCCGGACGGCAGCCGTGCCCACTTGCCTTCATATCCCTATGAAGCTTAATAGGGCATACTTTCCATTCCCCGTCCTTGCACCACCGTCTCCGGGTCCTTCCTCTGCTGCCTTCTGGGCTGTGAACGTGGATTAACGCTACCCCCAGACGTGACCCCTTCAGTTCGTCTTGTGAGCCTAAAGCTCTGGTTAATGATACGACAAAGAAAGACAAATTTGCTTTATTTTCCAAATTGCAAGCATTTTTTTTTGCATAAACGCATTAAATTGCTTTACTTTGAACACCCAAAAGGCGAGTGTAGTGTAATGGCAGCACGCAAGACTTCAGATCTTGATTCGGCGTACCTCCAGTGCGCAGGCGCGGGTTCGATTCCCGTCACTCGCTCTCAAACGCGGGCATAGTGTAATGGCAGCACACAGGTTTTCGGGGCCTGATTGCCGGTTTCCAACCCGGTAGAGGAGGTTCGATTCCTCCTGCCCGTGCCAACTATGACAGAAGAGAAACACATACAACAGCCCCACCCGAGGGACAACTACAAACCTTGGGAGGATCCGCTCTACAGCGACCTCCGCAAGATTATCACTTGCGCCAAACTACGTGAAGTGCTTACACATTATTCATATTATAACAAAGAAGGAAAGGGCAACAGTCGCTATGTGTTTGCGGGCATGTTTGCCTTTCGAGGGCTGGTAGCTCAGGTGCTCTTCGACTTTGTGCCTGGTGAAGGCACCCAGTTGCAGCATCTGCTGGGAAACCTCTTCAAGAACGAGCTGCTGGCACAGACATTCGACAATCTGAAACTGAAGCAGTTTGTCAGGGCAGGAGAGAAGTTCGATGTAGATAGTCATAAGCACATCTTCGTCTATGCCCTCTATGGCTATGTGACCACTTTGGACGAAGAACTGCAGAAGTGGTTTATCTCCCAGTTTGTGCTTGGTGGTGAGAATGCCCACTTCCTGACTCACAAGAAACGCAATCGAGACCTGCTGGCACAAGCAGATGACATTGTGCGTCAGACAGATGGCAGGAGGTTGTCTCTGCAGATGGAACAGACGGAAGAAGGGCTTTATAGGGCTAAGGCAGTGCTCTCTGACGGTACAGTACTCTGTGATGCAGTGAGTAAGAGCTGGCGTTATGCCCGCACTAAAGCGACCAAAATGGCACTCAACATCTTGGCCATCCCTTCACGAAAGTACCTGCTCTCTAACCCCGAATACCATGCCCGCGTACTGGAACGTATGGAAGCAGAAAGGGCCAAACGCAAGGCTGAGATAGAGGAGCGTGACGCAAAGAAGGCTGAGCTGAGAGAGAAACGCAAAGAAGCGTGGAAAAACAAGATACACGAAAAAGACATTAAGCGACGCTTAGCACAAGCAGCTGCCAAGAAACGCAAAGCAGAGAATGCGGCCCGTGCTGCTGCTAAGGCTGCCAAGGAAGCACGTCCTATGAGTGCTAACAAACGCCGATACTTAGAAGATAAGAAAAAGTAGCTAAATGGGACTCTAATTGGTAAAACCTAAAACCCCGATGACCATCATCACCAGTCCTACAATGCCATAGAAGAGTCGTGCATAGGTGCGTCCCAAGGGCTTCACTATTACTTGGGCATTGGGGCTCTTGAAGAACCAATCCCAATTCATCAAGGCGCAAAGCAGGGAGAAGCATCCTGCAAGGAGGAAAAGTCCGTGCAGGAAATAGCGCATATATTCTATGGAGAATACCGTAAGCATCAATTCATCTCTGTCATAGTGAGCACTCTGGCACCATCAGCTTCTTCTTCGATGGTCACCTTGATAGTATTGCCTGGCAGCAGTTCTTCGATGAGTTCTGGCCATTCGATGAAGCACACGGCACCGCTATAGAAGTAGTCCTCATACCCTAAGTCGTAGACCTCTTCCAACTTCTTAATGCGGTAGAAATCAAAGTGGTAGATCAACTCTCCAGCAATGTCGGAGCGATATTCGTTCACGATGGCGAAGGTTGGCGATGTGATATTATCTGTTACTCCCAGCAGCTTGCAAACCTCCTTAATGAACGTCGTCTTTCCTGCGCCCATCTTGCCATAGAATGCAAACACGGTATTGTCGCCCATCGCCTCAACAAACTGACGGGCAGCGTCCTCTATCTCTTCCAAAGTATTTATCCGAATTGTCAGCATGATTTTGAATTATGAATTATGAATTATGAATTATAAATTATGAATTGTCAATTGTGAATTTCATCGTTATAAACCAAGAAAACCTCGTCCTTCACAGCGTTAGGGAGTTGGATTTCACGCAGTTGCAGACTCCGCACCCATCCAGGCACATCTTTCGGAAGCATCGTCTCGAAGACTTCGCGGAACTCGGCTTCTTCTTCTTCCGTGTAGGCATCGCCTTCCTTCCCTTTGAAGCGGTCCAGTTCCTCATCGTCATAGTATTCTATGCCCTTACTGCCATTGAGCACGCAGTCGAGCTCACACAGTCCGCCTTCTTCCACGGCACAAGATTCAGCACCACAGTCGGTTACCATCTTCACCTCAGGCATTTTCTCCAGCTCTCCGCGCTCCACTTTCTGGCGCAGACGCTTATTGCGGATGCTGCCTGCAATGGCTGCTACCACACCCAGAAGGATCAGACTTATAATCAGAACGTACATCTCTTTTTCTCTTTTGTGTGCAAAGGTAATAATATTTTCTATATCTTTGCTCAAAATCTGATTCTACTTCCTCTTCTGGGCAGCAGGATGGTTTTTCAATACAGTAATAGGTTTCATCACAAGTTTGTTTTAGTATATGAAGGTTCGTCAGTGGTTTGGCACTATAGGGGCAGCCCTTTTTCTCAGTTGCCTTTTTTCATGTTCCCCGTTAGGAAAAAATAATTTCCTAACTGGAGAAAAATTCCGCGCTCGCGTGGAAAGTGATTTTTCGCAGAAGATGGAGTTGGTGGGAGAGCAGTTCTTCGATACCGTTTCCCTGCATCCCACACTTGCAGAGACAGAGGCACTGAAGTTCCTCTATGCCTACATGCCATTGGGCGATGTGACCGATTACTCCACCGCTTTCTATCTGGATAATGTACGCACGGCTTTCAAGGCGCGTGAAGAGATGCCTTGGGGAATCACTATCCCCGAACTGATCTTCCGCCATTTCGTTTTGCCACTTCGTGTGAACAATGAGAATCTGGATGATTTCCGCACGTTGTATTATGAAGAACTGAAGCAGCGCGTAGAGGGTTTGAGTATGCAGGAGGCCATCTTAGAGGTGAATCATTGGTGCCATGAGCATGTCACTTACCAACCATCTGATGCCCGCACCACTTCTCCAATGGCTACGATGCTGGCAGCATACGGGCGTTGTGGAGAGGAAAGCACCTTCACCGTGGCTGCTCTTCGCACCATAGGCATCCCTGCCCGTCAGGTGTATACCCCTCGTTGGGCTCATACAGATGATAATCATGCGTGGGTAGAAGCTTGGGCCGATGGACAGTGGTGGTTTATGGGCGCTTGCGAACCAGAGCCTGTCTTGAATCTTGGATGGTTCAATGCGCCAGCTTCTCGTGCCATGCTGATGCACACCCGTGTTTTTGGCCATTATGAAGGTCCAGAGGAGCAGATGCTCGAAACGCCTACGTTCACGGAAATCAACCTTATCGACAACTATGGCTCTACCTCCATGCTCCAGTTCTTGATTGTTGATGCAGAGGGAAATCCTGTGCCAGAAGCCAAGGTGGACTATATGATTTACAACTATGCAGAGTTCTGCCCTGTAGTGACGAAATATGCCGATGAAAAGGGACAAACTTTCCTTTCTGCTGGTAAGGGCGACATGCTGGTTTGGGCCTCAAAAGAGGGAAACTATGGCTATGCCAAGGCAGCCTTTGGAGGTTCTGAGGAGAGTGTCACTATCGTCTTAGATCGAAAGGCTTCGACAGATGCGTTGCAGCAAGCTTTCCCTCTGGAGCAGATTGATGTGGTGCCTCCTGTAGAGCAAGCCCAACTTCCTGAGGTGTCTGAGACTATGCGTCAGGAGAATAATCGTCGCTTTGCTTATGAAGACTCTCTGCGTCAGGCTTATATGAGTACGTTCCTTAGCAGCGATGAGGCACTCCGCATCGCAGAGTCTTTGGGCTTTAAAGATAAGGAACGTGCGTTGGCAGCCAGCTATCTGGAGAAGTCGAGAGGCAATCATGCCGTTATCCGTCAGTTCCTGGTACATGGCGACCTGAGTCTGCTCCAGTACCTCAGCGACAAGGATTTGCGTGACATTTCCACAGAGGTGTTGGAAGATTATTACAACTATACCCCACAGGGTGCTTTCCTCAATCCGCGTGTTGAAGATGAAATGCTGGTGCCTTTCAAGCAATACCTCTCTGCAAATATCCCTGCTACTTTGCAGGCTGCTTTCAAGGAGAATCCTGCCAACTTAGTGCGTTGGTGTCAAGAAAACATCCGTGTAGTGGATGAGGCTGGAGAGCAACGCTATGCCATCTCTGCACCAGGGGTTTGGAAATCACGAGTAGCCAATGCGCGCTCACGCGACATCTTCTTCGTGAATGTGGCACGCCTCATGGGTATCGATGCCCGCAAGGATGCGGTGACAGGTAAGGTGCAGTATCTATCTGAGGGAAATTGGATAGATGTCGACTTTGAGGCCACTTCTCAAAAGGCTGCTCCACAAGGTACGTTGGTGCTGCGCTATCAACCAGTTGCAGGACTTGATAATCCGCAGTATTACAGCCATTTCACGCTCTCCAAGATAGAAGATGGACAGACGCATCTGCTCAGTTTTGATGAAGGTCAGGTGGATATGGGAGGCGGAGTGAGCTGGTCGAATACCTTCAAGAACGGCACCATGCTTGATGAAGGAACCTATCTCTTGGTCACAGGCCGTCGTATGGCCAGTGGAAACGTAGCATCGACCCTACAGATTTTCAATGTGAAGGCTGGGGAAACCACCACACTCGACCTTGTCATTCGTGAGAGCACGGAGAGTGAAGTGGCTGTGATTGGCTCTTTCGATTCTGAAACGAAATACATCGCTTTGCCAGATGGAAAGGAGCAGAGCATCCTCTCGCAGACAGGGCGTGGCTACTTTGTCATTGGCTTGCTGGGAGTAGGGCAGGAGCCCACCAATCATGCGCTGCGTGACATTGCCAAGTTGAAGGCCGACCTTGATAAGTGGGGCCGTCCGTTTGTGCTACTCTTCCCAGATGAGGCCCAAGCGCGTAAGTTCAATGCTGCAGATTATGGCGAATTGCCTGCCAACACAGCCTTTGGCATTGATAAGGATGGGGCGATTCTGAAGCAGATTCAGCGGGAAATGAAGCTCACGAATGCCAACCTTCCCGTCTTCATCATCGCTGATACGTTCAATCGGGTGGTCTTCATCTCCCAAGGCTACACCATCGGACTTGGGGAGCAGCTGCAGCAAGTGGCGATGAAAATTAATAATGATTATCCGCAACCAGCCGATAGGTTTCTATTGTAGATTCGATGCCCAAA
>CALAEY010000102.1 GCA_937891085.1 uncultured Prevotellaceae bacterium
GAGCTTCAGCATTGCCGACCCCAACGAGGTGTGGATTCTTGAGATGATAGGCAAGGGACCTGGCGTGACAGGAGCCGTGTGGGTTGCTGTGCGCATTCCCGACGACTGCATAGCTGCTCATGCCAATCAGAGCCGCATCCATCAGTTCGACCTCAACGACAAGGAAAACGTGATGTACTCCAGCGACGTGATTTCTTTCGCCCGCGAAAAGGGTTACTTCACTGGGCTGAATAAGGACTTCAGCTTTGCCGATGCCTACAATCCGCTCGACTTCAGCGGCCTGCGCTTCTGTGAAGCACGTGTGTGGAGTTATTACAACATGTTTACCGACCAAGGCAACGAGTTCCTGCCTTATATCCAGGGCGAGAGCAAGACCCCCATGCCCCTCTACGTGAAGCCTAACCGCAAGCTCTCTGTGCAGGATATTCAGAATGCCATGCGCGACCATTATGAGGGTACGCCGCTCGACATTAGCCAGGATTTTGGCGCTGGTGCTTATCACACCCCCTATCGTATCACTCCCCTCAGCTTTGAAGTTAATGGAGAACGCTATTTCAACGAGCGCCCCATCTCCACGCAGCAGTCGGCTTGGGTATATGTGGCCCAGATGCGCGACAATCTGCCCGATGCCATTGGCGGTGTGCTGTGGTTTGGTACAGACGATGCTAATATGACCGTGTTCGTTCCCATCTATTGCTGCACAGACCAGGTGCCTGCCTGCTTCGATGAGCACATCGACGGGGCAGGTGCAGAGTCATTCTCCTTCAATTCGTCGTTCTGGGTAAACAACTGGATTGCCAACATGGTTTATCCACGCTACGACCTGATGATCGACGATGTGAGAGCCACGCAAACAGAGCTGGAAGATTCCTTCCGCCAAGCCCAGGAAGGGGTTGAGGCTACGGCCGCCCGCCTGGCACAGACCGACATGGATCAAGCCAAGGCTTTCCTCACCAAGTACTCCAATCTCTCGGCTCAGAGCTACATCGACACCTGGCAGAAGCTGGGGCAATACCTGGTGGTGAAATATAACGACACTGCCGTGAAGCGCATGGGAAAGCGCGGTATGATAGGCAAGGAGGTGGATGAAAGCAAGATTGTGTTCCGCCCTGGCTATCCCAAGGAGTGGGCCGAGGAATATGTCAAGCAAACGGGCAATCGCTACAAGTATCCTGAAGAGTAAAATCTGCTGTTAATAAACAAATAATACAATGAAAGCAAAAACTATGATTCTCGCTGCAACGATGCTGGTGGCATCGGCAGCACCAACGCTGGCATGTACCGACTTGCTAGTAGGTAAGAAAGCCTCGGTAGATGGCTCAGTGTTCGTATCTTATTCCTGCGATGGATTTGGTGGCTTCGGCACCTTGTTCCATCAGCCTCGCGGCACCCACAATGCAGGCGATAGAGCCTTGCTGATGGGCTTTGGAGGCGGAAGCCGTGGTGACCGCTCCATTCCACAAGTGGCAGAAACCTACAATGTGGTGGGTAATATGAACGAATATCAGCTCACCATCACAGAGAGCACTTTCGACGGCCGCACTGAGCTGGTCAATCGCGAGGGCCTATTCGACTATGCCAGCCTGATCTATCTCACTCTGGCTCGCACTAAAACGGCCCGCGAGGCCATTAAGACCATGACCGACCTGGTGGCCGAATATGGCTATAACAGCACAGGCGAATCTTTCTTTATCTGCGATCCTAACGAGGCGTGGATCATGGAGATGATAGGAAAGGGCCCTGAGAAGAAAGGGGCTGTTTGGGTGGCTGTGCGCATTCCCGACGACTGCATCTCTGCCCATGCCAACCAGAGCCGCATCCACAAGTTTGCCCTCAATGACCCGGAAAACTGCCTCTATGCTCCCGACGTTATCTCGCTGGCTCGCGAGAAGGGCTACTTCAGTGGCAAGGACGAAGACTTCAGCTTCTCAAAAGCCTATAACCCCATTGACTTCAGCGGACGCCGCTTCTGCGAGGCACGCGTGTGGAGTTTCTACAATAAATATACCGATATGGGTGACCAGTATCTGAAGTATGTGCTGGGTGAGAGCGACGAACCCATGCCTCTCTACGTGAAGCCCAATCGCAAGCTCTCTGTGCAGGATGTAAAAGATGCCATGCGCGACCACTATGAGGGCACTCCCCTGGATCCTTCGCAAGATGTGAGCGCAGGACCCTACCATACCCCTTACCGTCCCGTGCCACTGACTTATGAGATTGACGGACAGACCTACTTCAACGAGCGCCTCACAGGTACTCCACAATCAGCCTGGGTGTTTGTGGCTCAGATGCGCAGCTGGCTGCCCAATGCCATAGGTGGCGTGAACTGGTGGGGCACCGACGATGCCACCATGACCATCTTTGTGCCGCTCTATTGCTGCCTCGACGTGGTGCCCGACTGCTTCCGCAGCGGAACAGGGGCCAATAGCCGCACCTTCTCCTGGGATTCGTCGTTCTGGGTGAACAACTGGGTGGCCAACATGGTTTATCCACGCTACAGCCTGATGATAGACGATGTGAAAGCTGTGCAGCACGACATTGAGTCGGGCTTCAACAATGCCCAGGCAGGCATAGAGGAAGTGGCTGCAGGCCTCATGAAAACAGACGAAGCACAAGCCAAGGATTTCCTGACCAACTACTCCAATACTGCAGCCCAGATGTATCTGAATACCTGGAAGCAGCTGGGAGAATACCTGGTGGTGAAGTATAACGACATGGTGGTGCAGCGCATGGACAACAGCCGTTTTGTGGGTCGCTCCGTAAACACTGAGGGCTATGTGAACCGCCCTGGCATTCCAGCCGACTTTGCCAAGGAGATGGCTCGCCTCACGGGCAACCGCTACAAACAACCTGCAGAATAAATTTGGAAGTTTCATTTGCATTATCTATCTTTGCAAAAAAAGATATTAAACCGTAAAACTAATATATTATGGAAAATGAACAATTGATTAAGCAAGTGACAGAGAAAGCACAGGAATGGCTTACTCCGAAGTACGACCCACAAACCCAGCATGAAGTGAAGCGCATGCTGGAAAGCGAGGACAAGACCGAACTGATAGACAGCTTCTATCGTGTGCTGGAATTTGGTACAGGCGGTCTTCGTGGCATCATGGGTGCAGGAACCAATCGCATGAACATCTATACCGTGGGCGCAGCTACTCAGGGCTTCGCCAACTATCTGAATAAGAATTTCAAAGACCTGGAGCAGATTGCCGTTGTGGTGGGTCACGACTGCCGCAACAACAGCCGCCTCTTTGCCGAGAAGAGTGCCGACATCTTCTCTGCCAACGGCATCAAGGTGTATCTCTTCGATGATATGCGTCCCACTCCAGAGATGAGCTTTGCCATCCGTCACCTGGGTTGCCAGGCAGGTATCAACATCACCGCCAGCCACAATCCACGCGAGTACAATGGCTACAAGGCCTACTGGGACGATGGTGCACAGGTGCTATCGCCTCACGACAAGGGCATCATCGACGAGGTAGCAAAGGTTAAGGTGGAAGACATCAAATTCAAGGGCAATCCTGAGCTCATTCAGATCGTGGGCAAGGACATCGATGACATCTACCTGGACAAGGTGCATAGCATCTGCATCGACCCCGAGGTGATCAAGCGTCAGAAAGACCTCTGCATCGTCTATACCCCGCTGCATGGTACGGGCATGATGGGCATTCCCCAGTCACTGCGTTTGTGGGGCTTCGAAAACGTGCACTGCGTGGCAGAGCAGATGGTGAAGAGCGGCGATTTCCCCACCGTGGTCAGCCCCAATCCCGAGAATGCCGAGGCACTGACCCTGGCCATCAAGCTGGGCAAGAACCTCGATGCCGACATTGTGATGGCCAGCGACCCCGATGCCGACCGTGTGGGCATGGCCTGTAAGAACGACAAGGGCGAGTGGGTGCTCATCAACGGCAACCAAACCTGCCTGCTCTTCCTATACTATATCATCACCAACCGCAAGAAGCTGGGCAAGATGAAGGGCAACGAGTTCATTGTGAAGACCATCGTAACCACAGAAGTCATTCGTCAGATAGCCGAGAAGAATAACATTGAGATGCGCGACTGCTACACGGGCTTCAAGTGGATTGCCCGCGAAATACGCCTGTCGGAAGGTGTGAAGCAATACATAGGCGGCGGCGAAGAAAGCTACGGATTCCTGGCACAAGACTTTGTGCGCGACAAGGATGCCGTGAGTGCCTGCTCCCTGCTGGCCGAGATCTGCGCTTGGGCCAAGGATCAGGGCAAGACACTCTACGAGGTGCTCATGGGTATCTATCTGGAGTATGGCTTCTCTAAGGAGTTCACCGTGAATGTGGTGAAGCCAGGAAAGACGGGTGCCGAGGAAATCCAGCAGATGATGCAGAACTTCCGCACTAATCCTCCCCAGGAGATTGCCGGCTCAAAGGTGGTGTGTGCCAAGGACTACAAGACCCTCAAGGCAACCGATGGCGAAGGCAACGTGAGCGACCTCGACATGCCTGAGACCAGCAATGTGCTGCAGTATTACACTGCCGACGGCACTAAGGTGAGCGTGCGCCCATCGGGCACAGAGCCTAAGATTAAGTTCTATATCGAGGTAAAGGGCACCATGAACTCTGTGGCCGATTATCTGGCTGCCGATGCTGCTGCCACTGAGAAGATAGCTGCCGTGCGTGCCTCTTTAGGTATTTGATTTTATTTGAACATTATGTTTTCCGGAATCGTAGAAGCTACTGCCAAGGTGGTAGCCATAAAGCATGATAGAGAGAATATCGACTTCACCTTCACCTGCCCCTTCGTGGGCGAGCTGAAGGTGGATCAGAGTGTGTCACACAACGGCGTATGCCTCACCGTGGTGAGCATCGAGGCCGACACCTATGTGGTGACAGCCATGAAAGAAACTCTCGACCGTTCTAACCTGGGCTTGCTGCAGGTGGGCGATGAGGTGAATGTGGAGCGCAGCATGCTGCTCAATGCACGGCTCGACGGGCACATCGTGCAGGGACATGTAGACGAAACAGCCATCTGCACAGCCGTGAGCGATGCCGACGGCAGCTACTACTTCACTTTCGAATACCCCTTCAACAAGGAGATGGCTCAGCTGGGTTACCTCACTGTCGATAAGGGTTCGGTGGCCGTCAACGGGGTGAGCCTCACCGTGTGCAACCCTACTGAAAACACCTTCCAGGTGGCCATCATTCCCTATACCTGGGAGCATACCAATTTCCATGACATCAAGGTGGGCACCAAGGTCAACCTGGAGTTCGACATTGTGGGCAAGTACGTCAGCCGCCTTGCTTCCTTATCCACCAATCAATGAGTTGGCGGGCAATGCTGAGTTTTTGAGGCAAAAGCGGCAGATTATCAATGCTATACCAGTCGGCGTGGTTCAGTTCTTCTTCCTGAAGCTGAATCTCGCCGCTTTCGTATTCTGCCGTGAAGCCTACCATCAATCCACTGGGGTAGGGCCATGGCTGACTACGGAAGTAGCGTATGTTCTTGATACGTAGGCCTACCTCCTCCCTTACCTCCCTGCGCACACATTCTTCCAGCGTCTCGCCAGCTTCAAGGAAGCCAGCCACCAAGCCATGGAATTGCGTCTTCCAGTACTTGTTATGCACCAACAACGCCTTGTCGCCTTTCATGATCAGCACGATGATAGCCGTGCTCACTTGTGGGAACATCTCATAGCCGCACTTGGGGCATTTCTTCATGATGGGCGTATGCTGCACCATCGTACTACCACACACGGGGCAATACTGACTATGCTTGTCCCACCAGATAATCTCATACGCCTTGCCAGCAGCCAGATAGTCGCCAAAGGGCAGCAGATAGTAGGTAGAACGCAGAGGGCGCATTTCCCATTCATCAGTGGTTTCTACAGGCTCTGTGAGATTCAGGGCCAAGACCTCACGTCCATCATCCAGAAAGACGTGGTGTGGACTTTGGCGCATGCCCAGCATCAAGGGCGCTTGTTCGCAGAAGGGGATGCTCACTCGTCCGTCTGCCTCACGATGCAGCAGGAGTTTGTCTTCGAAGAATATAAACCAGCTATAATTCATAATCAATAATTCACAATTGACAATTCACAATTGACAATTAACGCCGTATGTTGCGGGCATTCAGCGCTGCCTGATAGCGACGGGCGTTCTGCATGTGCTGTGCCAGCGTCACGGCAAAGTTGTGTGTCCCACTGAAGTCCTCCTTGGCACACATGAAGATATAGTCATGGTGTGCATAGTTCAGCACAGCCTCTATACCCACTTTGCTGGGCACACGGATGGGGCCGGGAGGCAGACCTGCATAGCGGTAGGTATTATAAGGAGAATCTACCGTCAAATCAGAGTTCAGTATGCGGCGGATGCCGAAAGCCTGCAAGGCGAACTTTACCGTAGGATCTGCCTGCAGCAACATCTTCTTGTGCAGACGGTTCATATACAGACCTGCCACCATGGGCTTCTCACCATCATTAGTCGTCTCTTCCTCAACGATGGAAGCCAGCGTTACCACTTCTGTTGGCGTGAGCCCTATGGCCTCGGCACGACTCTTACGGGTGCTGTTCCAGTAGGCATCATGCTCTTTCTGTAGACGCTCCATCAAGGCCTCTGCAGAGATGTTCCAATACATCTCATACGTGTCTGGCACGATGAGGGAGGGGAGGGTAGCCTTATCGTATCCCATGCGCTTTATGAGGGCAGAATCTTCCAAAAGGTTGGCTACCTCTACAGAGTCTATCATCAGCTGCTTACCCAGACTTTCAGCCAGTCTGTCGAGCGTACGCACACTTGGAACCGTCACGTTCAGCGGTTCCTGATAGCCACGCAGCAAGCGACTTAGCAAGTGGTAGGCATCGTCTTCAGGCTCGATGGCATAGCGCCCTGTATGGATATTAGCAGGGTAGTCCTTATAGTCGGACATCCACTGCAAGCCCCATGTATGGGCAGGATTTCCCATCAACTCCACCTTATGGAAAACAGAGTCTGCCGTGTCATCCCTGTCGATGAAGACGTAAGCCTTCTCTGCAGGATGAAACTGCGGGGTGAATACCAGATAGTAGAACGTGCCAGCAAGCGCTGCTGCCGCAAAGAGCACCAACAGCACCACACTCAGCAGGATGTATTTCTTTTTCTTCGTCATATCTCTGTCGTTTAAGAACCGTCTTTTACAAAAAAACCGCCTACGACAGAGGCGGTTAAATGATGGAGCCACTTGCCAGACTTGAACTGGCGACCTACGCGTTACGAATGCGTTGCTCTACCAACTGAGCTAAAGTGGCGAAGCATTTCCCTTTCAGAAAGCCGTGCAAAGGTAAAGTATTTTTTTCAATCAAACAAACTTTTGAACTTTTTAAATATCTTTTCCTTCACTGTTATGTTGGGCTTGAAGTTCTCTGAAGCCGACATCTGTTCCAGTGCTTTCTTCTCATCGCGGCTTAGAACTTCTGGCACATAGACGCTTACGTTCACTATCTGGTCCCCCTTCCCATAACCGTTCACATCTGGTAGTCCCTTGCCACGCAGACGCAGCACCTTGCCAGGCTGTGTGCCAGCATCGATGTTCACCTTCACGTTGCCGTCTATGGTTGGAATCTCTACCTTTCCGCCCAACGCAGCTGTAGGGAAGTCCAACAGCAGGTTATATACCAAGTCGTTGCCGTCACGCAGCAATTCCTTGTCCTTCTCTTCCTCGATGGTGATGAGCAGGTCTCCTGCGATGCCATTGTGCTTAGCGGCATTACCCTTGCCGTTCATCACCAGCTGCATGCCTTCAGCCACACCAGCAGGAATCTTCACGGTCACTACCTCCTCGCCATAGACGATGCCCTCTCCGGCGCATTCCTTACACTTGTTCTTGATGATTTTTCCTTCACCACCGCATGTAGGGCAGGTGGTCCGTGTCTGCATCATGCCCAGGATGGTCTGCTGGCTCTTTATCACCGTACCCGTACCCTTACAGTTAGGACAGGTATCAGAGCCACCATTCCCCTCGGCACCCGTGCCATGACAATGGCTGCAAGGCACATACTTCTTCAGTTTGAACTTCTTCTCCACGCCCGTGGCCACCTCTTGTAAAGAGAGGCGTACACGCACGCGCAGATCAGTTCCACGCAGCTTGCGTCCCTGAGTGCCACCACCATAGCTGCTGCTGAAGCCGCCAAAGCCACCACTGAAGGCCGAATGACCACCGAAGATATCGCCGAACATCGAGAAGATGTCATCCATAGACATGCCGCCTCCGAAGCCGCCGAACGGACCGCCATTGCCAGCAGCTCCGCTTACGCCAGCCCTTCCGAACTGGTCGTAGCGTTGACGCTTGTCAGGATCACTCAGCACCCCGTAGGCCTCCGCTGCCTCCTTGAATTTCTCCTCAGCCTCCTTGTCGCCCTGATTGCGGTCAGGATGATACTGGATAGCCTTCTTGCGGTAGGCTTTCTTAATCTCCTCTGGAGTGGCCTTCTTGTCAACACCTAATATTTCGTAGTAATCTCTTTCTTCCATAATCGTCATTATTTACCTATCACCACTTTGGCATGGCGAATCACTTTGTCGTTCAGCGTATAGCCCTTCTGCACACAGTCCAGAATCTTGCCTTTTTGCTCCTCTGTAGGCGCGTCTATCAGAGCGATGGCCTCGTGGAAGTCCGTGTCCAGTGCCTCGCCTTCGGTAGGAATAGGTTTCACGCCATTCTGCTCCAAAGTCTGGAGGAACTTGGTATAGATTAGTTCTACGCCCTCCTGTACAGCCTTCACGTCCGTAGCCTTCTCCATGTTCTGCATGGCACGTTCCATGTCGTCCAGTACGGGCAGGATGCTCGTCAGCACTTTCTCACCACCATTCAAGATGAGTTCGGTCTTCTCCTTCAGCGTACGTTTACGATAGTTGTCAAACTCTGCAGATAGGCGCAGATAGCGGTCGTTCAGTTCCACGGCCTTCTCCTCAGCCTCCTTCAGCTTTGTCTCCAACTCATCGGCCACCTCTGCCTCTGGAGCTTCCTCTGCCTTTTCCTCTGCAACGGGTTCATCAGCATTATCAGTAGTCTGATCTGCCACTTCCTCCTGAGGGATTTCCTCATTCACGTTCTCCTTCAGTTCATTCTCCTTTTGCTCTTCTATAGGATTCATTTTCTTATATCTTTTTTTTAATAGTCTGTTACTCTTTTTCATAGCTTGGTGATTTTAGTCAACTACATGCCAGCAAAAAGTTTGCCAAAATGACGGTTTCGGCAGGTCTGGCAGTAAAACGACGGCTAAAATGCAATAATGGCAGAGATGACGCAGGAAGATTCAGAAAACTTTCTTATCTTTGCTGAGTTGAAACTATAAATTTAGATACGTATGAAGAAATACCTGATCTTATGCTTACAGCTGGTGGTGTTCATGATCTTGTCGGGTCTTATTGCAGTGGGACTCCTTATTCCACTTGAGATGACAGACCTGCAGGTGATAGGCGGCACAGGCATCTACTCAACTATTCTTTCAGAGTTTGCCATGCTCCTCGGAGCCTTGTTGGCAGCCTTTATCATCCTGCGATTCTGGGAGAAGAAACCATTCAGCGACTTAGGATTCTCCTTCCTCCATAGAGGGAAAGACTTGCTATGGGGTGTCTTCATCGCTTTCGCTATCTACGCCATCGGTTTTGCAGTGTCTGTAGCTGCTGGATGGGTTCGCATCGTCGATGTGGGCTTCTACCTCAAGGACATGCTGCTCTACCTGCTCCTGATGATTGCCGTAGGCATGTATGAGGAACTTTCCATTCGAGGCTTCGTACTTGGTCGCATGCTCAATGTAGGTATGCATCCCATGCTGGCCCTGCTCATTTCCTCCCTGCTTTTTGCAGCCATGCACTTGGGAAACGATGGCATCACGGCTGTGGCTTTCATCAGTCTCACGCTGGCAGGTATGCTCTTAGGCGCCACCTATCTTTATACACGCAACTTGGCATTCCCTATCGCTCTGCATACGTTCTGGAACTGGATACAGGGCGCTGTGTGTGGCTATGCAGTGAGTGGCACAGACTCTGGGCAGTCGGTATTCTCCATCGCCCTGAGCGACAATACCTTGATGAATGGTGGTGAGTTTGGTTTCGAGGGTTCGCTCGTCTGCATCATCCTTGAAGTCATCTTCCTCTTCATCCTCTTGCGCTTTGTAGGTCCAAGCCTTGATTACAAAAAACGGAGCTAATAATTATGAATTATGAATTATGGATCCACTATTCATTATCCACTATCCATTATCCACTATCCATTATCCATTAAATAAATCCATGTGGTGATAAGTTCCTAAAGGCTTAATAGCGTTCCTTAAATGGTGTTTTATGCAACAAATCAAAGATATTTCTTTCAAAAATACGATGATTATGTCTATTACAGGCTGTCTTAGATGACACATTTTAGGTTTAGGAACTTATCACCACACGGAGTTAAATAATTGTCCATTATGAAAAAAATCCTTCTGGCACTGGTTGCCCTTCTGATTCTCCCCACACTGATGCAGGCACAAGACCGCACAGTGAAGCTCAAACTCATTGAGACCACAGACGTACATGGGTGCTTCTTCCCATATGACTTTATCACCCGTCGTGCCGTGGGGGGCAGCATGGCTCGTGTGCATACCTATGTGCAGCAACAGCGTGCGCTCTATCATGACGATGTCATCCTCGTGGACAATGGTGACATCCTGCAGGGACAGCCCACCGCTTATTATTACAACTACATAGACACCACCTCTGTACACTTGGTGTCCGACATGCTCAACTACATGGGCTATAATGTAGGAAACTTTGGCAACCACGATGTGGAGACGGGCAATGACGTATTCGAGCGTTGGGTGCGCCAATGTGCCTTTCCCGTGCTGGGTGCCAATATCATTGACACAAAGACAGGGCAGCCACATTTCCAGCCCTACGAGATCATCGTGCGTGATGGTGTCAAGGTGGCTGTGCTTGGCATGATTACGCCTGCCATTCCTGTATGGCTCTCCGAGAACCTCTGGAAAGGCCTCCGCTTCGATGATATGGAGCAGACAGCCCGCAAGTGGATTCCTATCATCCAGCAGACAGAGCACCCTGATGTCATCGTAGGTGTGTTCCATTCTGGTAAGGACGCCGAGTGGCTGGGTAATGGAAAGTACCGCGAGCAGGCCTCCGTGGAGGTGGCAGAGCGTGTGCCAGGCTTCGATGTAGTGCTCATGGGACACGACCATACCCGTGAGTGCCGCAAGGTGACCAATGTAGAGGGTAGGGAAGTGCTCGTCATCAACCCTGCCAACCGTGCCTTCAATGTGGCCGATGTAGAGATTACCTGCACCCTGCATGATGGCAAAGTGGTCGATAAGCAGGTCGATGGCCGTCTGGTGTCCGTCTCCGATCTGGAAGTCAGCCAAGCCTACATGGAGCGCTTCGACAAGCAATATAAAGAGGTGGAGAACTTCGTCAGCAAGAAGATTGGCAGTTTCACTGAGGGCATCACCACCCGTCCCGCCTACTTCGGCCCATCTGCCTTCGTAGACCTCATCCACTCCCTGCAATTGGAACTCACTGGAGCCGATATCTCCCTGGCAGCTCCGCTCTCCTTCGATGCCCAGATAGCTAAGGGCGATGTCTACGTGAGCGATATGTTCAATCTCTACCGCTTCGAGAACATGCTCTACACTATGAGCCTCACAGGCCGTGAGATTCTCGGTGCCTTGGAGATGAGTTATGACAACTGGATCAATGTGATGAAGTCGCCTACCGACCATGTGCTGCGTGTACGTGAGCCTCAGAGTGAGGGCGGTCGCATCCAGTTCATAGAGCCGTCATACAACTTCGACTCTGCTGCTGGCATCATCTATACTGTAGATGTGCGCAAGCCCCGTGGACAGAAAGTCACCATCGTCAGCATGGCTGATGGCACCCCGTTCCAGCTCGACAAGACCTATAAGGTAGCCGTCAACTCCTACCGTGGCAATGGCGGAGGCTCCCAGCTGGTAGATGGCGCTGGCATCCCCTCAGACCAGTTGCAAGACCGCGTCATCCAGAGCACCGACGTAGACCTGCGCTACTACCTCATGAAGTACATTGAGGAGCATCACACCATCAGTCCCCGTGCCCTTGGTCAGTGGAAGCTGGTGCCAGAGAAGTGGGTAACCCCAGCCATCAAGCGCGACTATAAGTTGCTTTTTGGTGAGGAGATGCCATAAAATCGGGGTGCAAAGCAAAAAAATATCCCGAAAGGTTTGCATAGACCAAAACTTTGGCTTACATTTGCACCGCATTTTGAAAATGCTTCGGTCATTAAGGAAGTTTGGGTGAGTGGCTGAAACCAGCAGTTTGCTAAACTGCCGTACGGGTAACCGTACC
>CALAEY010000103.1 GCA_937891085.1 uncultured Prevotellaceae bacterium
TGCAAGAATGCAAAGAGGCGGTTAAATCTGCCGGCACGCCGAAAGCAGGCCAGCCGGCAGACCCAACGCTAAGAGCCATCTTCGGAGCCATCGCCATCGGAGCCACGGCTAAAGTAGCCAAGGCTCAGATCATTCCTCCTGCCACCGACATCAAGGTAGACGGTGGTCTGGCCGATATAGTAGATAAGGTGGCTCCCAAGCGCATGACCAAGCTGACCCCTCCTGGCTCCATCAGTCATCGCAACATGAAGAACCATTGCACGGCTTGCCAGCTGTGCGTGAGTGCCTGCCCTAACGGCGTACTGCGTCCAAGCACCGACCTGATGACGCTGATGCAGCCCGAGATGAGCTTCGAGCGTGGCTACTGCCGCCCAGAGTGTATAGAATGCTCGAGTGTGTGCCCTGCTGGTGCCATCAAGCCAATTACTCTGGAAGAGAAGTCGAGCATACAGATAGGTCATGCCGTGTGGAACCAGGCGCTGTGTGTCACCACTACTGATGGACAGCAATGCGACAACTGCTCGCGCCATTGTCCTACAGGAGCCATCATCATGGTGCTGAGCGACCCTGAGGATGAGGACTCCCTGAAGATTCCTGCCGTGAATACCGAGCTTTGCATTGGTTGCGGTACATGTGAGGCGTTGTGTCCAGCCCGTCCGCTGAGTGCCATCTATGTGGAAGGACACGAGGTGCATAGGATGATATAATAACTCACAATTAACAATTCAGAATTGACAATTATGGCAAATAAGAAATATACGATTAATCGACGCGACTTCCTGAAGGCACTTGGAGTAGGGGCTGTGGCTGCCGGAACTGCCACCATGGCCAGCTGTTCGGGAAAGAAAGACATGACGTATGCCGTAGAAGGTAAGCATACGGGTGAACCTCCTACAGACAAGATGACCTATCGCACCAACCCTAATACGGGCGACAAAGTTTCGCTCTTGGGATATGGCTGTATGCGCTGGCCTACTTTGACTAATGATCAAGGCAGAGCCACCGCCATAGATCAGGAAGCTGTGAACCGCCTGATAGACTATGCTCTGGATCATGGTGTGAACTACTTTGACACGGCTCCTGTGTATGTGCAGGGATGGAGCGAGGCTGCCACGGGCATTGCGTTGGCCAGACATCCCAGAAATACATATTACATAGCCACGAAGCTATCTAATATGTCGCCCTCTACATGGCCGCTGGAAGCCAGCAAGCAGATGTTTGAGAATTCGCTTATCAACCTGCAGACCGACTACATAGACTACCTGTTGCTACACAACGTGGGTAACCCCTCGATGGAGGTGTTCAGACACAGGTTCATAGAGAATGGCTTGATAGACTGGCTCTTTGAGCAGAAAGAGAAGGGACGCATCAGAAACATGGGATTCTCTTACCATGGCGACATCACCGTGTTCGACTGGCTGCTGCAGCTACATGACGAAGGCAAGTACCACTGGGACTTCTGCCAGATACAGATGAACTATGTGGACTGGCTGCACGCCGAGGAGAACAACCCACGCAACAAGAATGGCGTATATCTGTATGGCGAGCTGGAAAAGCGTGGCATACCCGTGGTGATTATGGAGCCTCTGCTGGGCGGACGACTCTCTAACCTGCCACAGCACGTAGTGGCTCACTTGAAGCAGCGACGCCCTGAGGACAGCGTGGCATCTTGGGCTTTCCGCTTCTGTGGCACCTACCCTGGTGTGCTGACCTGCCTGAGCGGTATGACCTACATGGAGCATTTGGTGGACAACACTTGGACGTTTGCTCCGCTGGAAGAACTTACCGATGAAGACAAGGACTTCTTGGAAGAGACGGCACAGATGATTCTGACTTATCCTACCGTGCAATGCAACGACTGCAAGTATTGCATGCCTTGCCCCTACGGACTGGATATCCCAGGCATCTTGGTGCACTACAACAAGTGTGTAAACGAGGGCAATGTGCCTAAGAGCCAGAACGATGCCGGCTACAAGAAGATGCGTGAGGCTTACCTGCTGGGCTACGACCGCTCTGTGCCTAAGCTGCGCCAAGCCAGCCACTGTACGGGCTGTAACCAGTGCTCACCACACTGTCCGCAGCAAATAAACATCCCACGTGAGCTGCAGCGCATCGACAAGTTTGTGGAGAGTCTGAAGCAGAACACGCTCTGAGTTTTATTTTATTGATAGTTTGTATGGATCCCCACTCGGACTTGTGCTGAGAGGGGATTCCTTTGTTTTATCCGTAAAAAGTATACAAATATCCGTATTTATGGTATGCACTCAGAGGCGTTTTCATGCTATCTTTGCAACCGTAAAATTAACGATTATCAGATATGAATACATTTACCAAACTCTCTGCTGTGGCACTATGCCTCATGCTCTGCACCAACCTCTCGGCGCAGGAACAGCGACGTGACACCACCAAGACCTCGGGCGAGGGGAGCAACCGCGACCTGCTGATGAATGCAGCCTCTGCCAGTCAGCCCCGCCAGATCTCCCTCGGACTGCCCATCAGCGGCAATGCCTATATCTACGAGGACGGTCTGCCTGTGTCTTACTATAACTACCAGATCTATCCTTATAAGAGTTGGCATAGCGGCGTGAGCCATGAGAGCACCGCCACCATGAGTCCGCAAGACATGGTGCTGAAGTATGGCATCATCAGCTATAGCGTAGACAGCAAGTCGCGCCTGGCAGGCGATAAGTTCGAGGGCCGCGTGAACTATACCCTCAACCAGTTCGGTCGTCAGGCCGTAGATGCCAACCTCTCCACGCCGATAGGCAAGGGGTGGGGCATCAGTCTGGGCAGCTACCAGAACTTCGACCCAGGAAGCAACCGCATGGCGATGAGCTACCTCATGGAGCGCACGCAGTTCTATAAGGGAAGCCTCTCCAAGACCTTTGCCGATGGGCGTGGTAAGGCTGGCATCATCTATCAGTATTCCAATTTCCGCAACCATATAGAGAATTTCGGTCCATTCATCTTCGTGGGTGATGGCAGCGTGAAGGAGCTCGACGGCTTCAAGCTGGGACGCGACAGCTACCGCCCAGCCGACACCTACATCCAGTATCTCGATGTGGCTACGGGACAGATGGCAGAGCAGCACGTCGACGATGCCAATACCGACAAGATACACAACGTGAACTTCGTGCTCGACTACGACCTCGACAACGGCATGAAGCTGGCCGTGCACAGCAAGTACAAGAACGGCAGCAGCTACCGTGCCAACCCCTCCATCTCTGGCGTGACCACAGCTACTGCCGAGACAGGCTTCACCTACGAGGACGGCACCCCTTATGCGGGCATGGTGCAAAACCGCCGCTACCTGCACTTCGATGCCTTTGAGGAAAGTTGGATGACCAATGCCTCCCTCAGCGGCATCAGTTCCAACCGCCGCCATAGCTGGATGGTAGAGGCCGACTACTGGCTGAACCATGCCGGCACGCATACCTCCATGTGGATGGCTTCACACGAGGTGAAGAAAGACCCTAAGTTACTTTATCTGAACGGTCAGAGCGGACGCGCCTACAATAGCTATGCCGAGTATTACCACGGCCATGAGCATAAGCTCTTCGCCTTTGCCAGCGATGAGTGGAACGTGACCGACCGCCTGTGGCTCAAGGCTGGTCTGCGTCTGGAGTACCTCAACGTGCGCGGACGTGCGGCCAATGATGTCACCCCAGGCAATGCCCGCCACACGGGCTTCAGCCTCGCAGAGGCAGGCGTGCAGCCCAACAAGATCAACGACAGCCACTTCAACCATGCCTACTTGGTGAGTGCCCGCTATGCGCTCCTCGATGGCTTCGGCTTGCAGGCAGAGTACAACAGCGCCACCATCCATTCGCAACTGTTCCACTACGGCACCTACAGCTATCCGTCGCAGAAGGGCATCACGTCCAACTACTTCCGTGGTGGCATCTTCTGGAAGAACCGCTGGATAGACCTCACCTCACAGATCACCTACATCGAGCAGAAGAATGCTCAGGAGCGTCCTAACTTCAGCCATGTGCTCACCAGAGATGCCAACGGCATGAAGGCCGGTCAGGAAGAGAACCTCACCATGTTTACCTACTACGACCTTGCCACGCTGGGTTGGCTCACCGATGCCGTAGTGACCCCGTTCAAGGGCTTCAACGTGCATGTGATGTTCACCGTGCGCAACCCGCAGTACAAGAACTTCAAGCTCACGCCAACCTTCAGCGATGGCGTGACCGAAGAGCATGACTTCAGCAACAATAACATCACCGCCCTCTCGAAGACCGAGCTGGAGATAGAGCCCAGCTACACCTTCGACAAGTGGCGCATCTGGCTCAGCGCCCGCTACTTCAGCAAGCAGTACATCAACAAGACCAACTCGCTCTACTTCAACGGCCGTTGGGAGACCTTCGGCGGCGTGGACTATAAGTTGAACGACCATGTGAGCTTTGCGGGCAGCATCGTGAACATCCTCAACCAGAAGGGTGCCAGCGGCTCCATCACATCAGCCGACTTGGTGACAGATCCCACACCTTATAAGAACTACGTGATGGCAGGAACCTTCATCCGTCCATTCACCGTGGAGCTGACCACCCGTCTCACGTTCTGACGCGCTAAAATAGAGGCTGGCAGCTCCTCGTATTGGGGAAAACTGCCAGCCTCTTTCATGATGAGCAGCCAGAGGGCGCTTAGAAGTAGATAGGTCCGTGACCCATGCAGCTGGTGGTGGTGAGTGCCGTGATGAAGGCGGTGAGTGCGGCTACTATCATCTTCGCCACAAGCTCTATGATGCGTTTCTTAGTCATAGCCTTCACGCTTTATCACCCTATACCTCCGTCGCCGCCCTGAGAGTCGTCGCCAGTATCGCTGCCAGAGCCAGTATCGCTGCCGCTGCCAGAGCCAGTATCGCTGCCGCTGTCCTGAGTAGTGTCGGTATCCTCCTCGGTCACCACCTCGCCGCTGGTGGTAGTCACGCGACGCACGATGTCGCCGTTGCGGTCGTAGCAGGTAATCATCACGGCCGTCTGTGCCAGCTCCTGCTTCAAGGCGGTGTTTGGGGTGAAGATGATGCGACGCGTCTTGATGAGCTCGCTCTTCACCTTGTTCACATCAGCCCCCGACTGAGCTGAGAG
>CALAEY010000104.1 GCA_937891085.1 uncultured Prevotellaceae bacterium
TGTGAGGTAGAGCCCTGCTGATGAATGACAATAAGTCGTGCTGCATCCTCGAAGAGAGGATCCAGACGTTCCATATCCACATCGCCCAAGCCACCGCTTTCTTCGGGTTGATCGGGCTCTGGAAGATAGAACGGTGAGGTATAGCCTTGCTGCTTGGCAATGAACTGTGTGATGTCACTTACCTCTGGCGTATCAATAAAGGCACACTGCACACGCACAGGCTCTGAACCCTGCGAGAAGAGCATATCACCACGTCCTATCAACTGGTTGGCTCCTGGACGGTCGAGAATGGTACGAGAGTCAATCATAGATGCCACACGGAACGCAATACGTGCCGGGAAGTTGGCCTTGATGGTACCCGTGATGATATTGGTGGTAGGACGTTGTGTAGCGATGATCATGTGGATACCTGCCGCACGTGCCAGCTGTGCGATACGTGCAATAGGAAGCTCCACTTCCCTACCCGCCGTCATGATCAAGTCACCAAACTCATCGATCACAACCACGATGTATGGCATGTAGCGGTGTCCCTTCTCTGGATTCAAACGACGGTTGATGAACTTCTCGTTGTATTCCTTGATGTTACGCACACCAGCCAACTTCATAAGGTCGTAGCGTGTATCCATCTCCTTGCAGACAGAGTTGAGAGTCTGTACCACCTTATTAACATCAGTGACAATAGGCTCTGTACTCTCTGGAAGCTCTGCAATGAAATGATTCTCTATCATCGCATAGATGCTGAACTCCAACTTCTTAGGATCCACCAACACGAACTTCAGTTCTGCCGGATGCTTCTTATAGAGCAGAGAGGTGATCATGGCATTCAAGCCAACAGACTTACCCTGTCCCGTAGCACCAGCTACCAGCACATGAGGCATCTTAGCCAAGTCTATCATGAAGACCTCGTTGCTGATGGTCTTTCCCAAGGCCAAAGGCAACTCCATCTTCGACTCTTGAAACTTCTTGCTGCCTATCACGCTCTGTCCGGACACAATCTTAGGATTCTTGTTTGGCACCTCTATACCGATAGTACCCTTTCCAGGAATAGGTGCAATGATGCGCACACCAAGCGCAGAGAGCGTCAGTGCGATGTCATCTTCCAAGTTACGGATCCTATTGATACGTACGCCTTGTGCTGGCGTGATCTCATAGAGTGTCACCGTAGGGCCCACCGTGGCCTTGATGCTGTTGATCTCCACACCGAAGCTACGCAGAGTCTCCACGATGCGGTCTTTATTGGCATTCTGCTCATCCATGTCGATGGAAGGCCCTTCATCAGCAAACTCCTTTAGCAAATCGAGTGTAGGGAACTTATAGTACTGGAGATCCAAGCGTGGATCGTATGGTTCCTGATCAGCAGGTCCAGCTTCTTCCACTTCTGGTGCTGCTTCTACTGTGAAGTCAGGGCCTTTCTCCTCTTTCTTCACTGGCGTATCAACAGCCTCAACCGTCAGATCTACCTCATCATGCAGAGGTGTTGCTTCTTCTTTCTTCACATCATCCAGAGGGAGGTCGATAATCACATGCTGAGGTTCTTCCTCTGCCGTCACATCTTGCTTCAGCGCCTCCACTGGTTCTTCAGCAACGTCTTCTTTCTTCTCGCACTTCAGGAAGCTCAGAGAGAATACCTTACGCAGATAGATCACTGTCTTGGAACTGAAATAGATCAGGAAGCAGATGGCCGTGAGCGCCAAGAGCAGGAATACACCTGTGGCACCTACCTGAGACTCCAACCAACGTGACACATTGTAGCCGTGAAGGCCTCCCAGATAGAAGAATGAATCCTGATAGATATGCTGGAAAATGAAGCTCAGGAAAATAGAGCCCCAATACATAAACAACATGCAGAAGATGAACCACTTCCACAGTCGGAACTTACGCACACGCATTAACTTCAGGCCCAACACAAGCAGGAAGACCACTATGAAATAGGATGGCACACCGAAAAGGTCGTTGATGAAATAGTGCGCCAATCGTGCACCGATGGAGCCGCCATCGTTCTGAATACCGTTGTCCACCGAAGTCAACTCCTCTACCGTGGCATTCTCTACCAAACTCTGATCTGCAGCCCCATTAAAGAAATAAGAGGTGAAGGCCAACAGCAGGAAGAGGGCAAAAAACACAAACACCAATCCGATAAAGAAATGCACCCCATCACTCTTCATAAAAGTGAGGGTTTCCTTGAATCCCATCTTCAACTGAGAGGGTTCCTTATTTATTTTCGTATTACTATTTTTCATTGAACTTTTCATCTCATCGCAATTTAGTGCAAAGATAGTGATAAAAAACCGAACAAAGCAAAATCACGGATAGAGATTTAAAAAAGATTATAGCTATATACCCATTCATTTCAAAAAAAATGATTATCTTCGCAGAAAATATAACAAGACGAATGAAAGCAGACCTTATCTTCGATTTCCTGAAGAAGCTGGCAACCAACAATAACCGTGAATGGTTCAAGGCTCACCGCGCCGAATATGATGCAGTGGTGAATGAGATAGAAACTCTGGCCGGCATACTGATAGCACGCATCTCTTTCTTTGAGCCTGGCGTGATGCGCTTGGAGCCAAAGGACTGTATGTATCGCATCTACCGTGACATCCGCTTCAGTAAGGATAAATCGCCTTATAAGAATCACATAGGCATCTTTGTGAATCCAAAAGGTAAGAAGTCGCTCCACTGTGGATACTACCTACACATGGAGCCAGACAACTGCATGATCGCCGGTGGCGGATGGTGCCCTACGCCAGATATGCTCAGAGCCCTGCGCCAGTCGGTCTTCGACAATATCGATGAGTTCAAAGACATTGTCACCGATCCCACTTTCCACAGCTACTTCCCCACCATCGGCATGGAGCGTCTGAAAACAGTTCCAAAAGGTTTCCCGAAGGATTTTGAGGACATGGAGTACCTGCAGCCGAAAGACTACATCGTGTGGCGTAACGTGCCGGATAGCTTCTTCCGGGGGCCCGACTTCATAGACCAGACGATACATACGTTTGAGACCATGAAGCCGTTTAACGACTTCCTGAACTATACGATAGACGAGTTTGAAGAACGTTAAACATTAAACGTTAAACATTAAACATTTAATAATTCATAATTTATAATTCATAATTAATTATGACACTGAAACTTATAAAGAATGACAAGTGGCTGGAACCTTTTGCCGATGCCATCAACGGACGTCATCAGCACGCCGTAGAGAAAGAGAAGGAACTCACCCGCAATGGGAAGATCAGCCTTAGCGACTTTGCTACAGGACACCTTTACTTTGGACTTCACCAGACGGAGAAGGGATGGGTGCTGCGTGAATGGGCACCCAATGCAACGGAGATCTACATGATCGGTACGTTCAACGACTGGAAAGAGGAACCTAAATACCGCATGAAAGCGCTGAAGAATGGCAACTGGGAACTGAAACTTCCTGCCAAGGCGCTGCATCATGGTGATCTCTATAAGCTTCGCATCCACTGGGAAGGTGGCGAGGGAGAACGCATTCCTGCATGGACCACCCGCGTGGTGCAAGATGATGCTACCAAGATCTTCAGTGCACAGGTATGGGCGTCAGAGCAGCCTTATAAGTTCAAGAAACGCGCCTTCAAGCCTTGCACCGATCCGCTGCTGATCTATGAATGCCACATCGGTATGGCTCAGGATGCCGAGAAGGTTGGCACTTACCGTGAGTTTCAGGAGAAGATACTCCCCCGTGTGGTGAAAGATGGATACAACTGCATCCAAATCATGGCCATACAGGAACATCCATACTATGGAAGCTTCGGCTACCATGTGAGCAGTTTCTTCGCTCCTTCTTCCCGCTTCGGAACGCCTGATGAACTGAAGGAGCTGATTGACACCGCCCATCAGATGGGACTGACCGTCATCATGGACATCGTGCATTCACATGCAGTGAAGAATGAGATGGAGGGTCTGGGCAACTTTGCCGGTGATCCTAACCAGTTCTTCTATCCTGGTGACCGCCATGAACATCCGGCATGGGATTCGCTCTGCTTCGACTATGGCAAGAACGATGTGCTGCACTTCCTGCTGTCCAACTGTAAGTATTGGTTGGAGGAGTACCACTTCGATGGTTTCCGCTTCGACGGTGTAACTTCCATGCTCTACTACAGCCATGGCCTTGGAGAAGCCTTCATGGGCTATCAAGACTACTTCAACGGTCATGAAGACGATAATGCCATCTGCTACCTTACCTTGGCCAACAAACTGATACACGAGGTGAATCCACGTGCCATCACCATCGCCGAGGAGGTTTCAGGTATGCCAGGACTGGCCGCTAAGTTCGAGGATGGTGGCTATGGATTCAACTATCGCATGGCGATGAACATCCCCGACTATTGGATCAAGACCATCAAGGAGCGCCAAGATGAGGAATGGAAGCCAAGCTCTATGTTCTGGGAGGTGACCAACCGCCGTGAAGATGAGAAGACCATCTCCTATGCCGAGAGTCATGATCAGGCATTGGTAGGCGATAAGACCATCATCTTCCGCTTGATAGATGCCGACATGTACTGGCACTTCCAGAAGGGCGATGAGAACTTTACCGTGCATCGTGGCATCGCTCTGCACAAGATGATCCGCCTTCTCACCGCCAGTACCATCAATGGTGGCTACCTCAACTTTATGGGAAATGAGTTCGGTCATCCGGAGTGGATCGACTTCCCGCGTGAAGGTAACGGATGGAGCTATAAGTACGCCCGTCGTCAGTGGGACTTGGTAGATAACCATAACCTTTGCTACCATTACCTTGGCGACTTTGATGCTGCCATGCTTAGTGTCATCAAGAGCGTGAAGAAGATTCAGGCCTCCAAAGTGGTAGAGATCTGGCACAACGATGGCGATCAGGTATTGGCATACATGCGACGTGACCTGCTCTTCATCTTCAACTTCAGTCCTACCCGCTCCTTCACCGACTATGGTTTCTTGGTACCTGAAGGCAGCTATGAAGTAGTGCTGAATACCGATGCCAAGGCCTTCGGTGGCAATGGCTTCACCGATGATACCGTAGAGCACTTCACTCAGAGTGATCCGCTCTATGCACGTGATCATAAGGGCTGGATGCAGATCTACATCCCAGCCCGCTCTGCCGTAGTATTGAAAAAGAAAAATGATTATCCGCAATTAGCCGACCAAAAATTGGGCTGAATCCTATGAAATG
>CALAEY010000105.1 GCA_937891085.1 uncultured Prevotellaceae bacterium
CCTAAGATAAGCATCTTTGTGAATCAGACAAGTTGATCCGTGTGCTCAGTCACGGTGATGACTGAGCTTCGTCCTCACCTTGACTGACCTCAGGCGAAAGGGAGAATGACCTCAGTCATAACGGTGACTGAGCAGAAAGAACAGGCATCTATTTGCGCTGAAATGCCAGATGTTCACAAGAAATGCAGGCACTTTCTGCCGAAAAGCCTTGTGTTATCGTGAAAATGCTTCACTATTATATGCAGCAATGCTTGGTATTTCCGCAGAAACACCAAGCATTACTATGAATTGGCTTTACTTTTGGTAAAAAAAGAGGGAATTTTACATCTCCAGCAGATCCTTCAAGAAGGCATTGAGCTCATCGTCTAAGCCTTTCAGAAGCTCATCGTTTACCAGCAGAGTGTCGTCATCCATAAGCAGCAGCTCTGCTACAGTTTCCTTGTGCTCATCCACCTGCACGAAGGAGTAGGGCTTCATGATGTGCAGCTGGTCGAAGGCGCCTTGGGCTTTCAGATCTTCAAGCAGGGAAGTGAGGGAAGACTGGACCTCTTCGTCGAAATCATCACTCTCATACGTGGCCCATTCGGTAATGCGGACATGAGCCAATTCGTTGTCATCATCGTCATAGATAGTGAGTCGGGCGTCTGCCTGATTTGGTTGTAGGTGGATGTCAGTGACGATATCCATCTCACTCTCTGACTTGAAGCGTGACATTGCCTTCTTGACAGCATCACGGATGATTTTTTTAGAAGAATCGTTCAGTATCATAATCACTCCTTTCTTACTGCTTTATCCTTGATTATTTGCTAAATCTATTTAGTTGTGCCTTCAGCAGAGCTATGTTGGCATGACGCTTCTCCAGCTCCTTGTAGTAAGCATGTGCCAGCATGAAGCGTATGGGATATCTACCGCTGGTATAGGCATCTTCGGTCTCGGTGAGATGCACCTTATCTGCTGCAGCTGCTTTTTCCAAAGCCGTGCCGATCCAATTGAAGGCCTCTTCTATGTTGTCCTGCATCTCATAGGCCAAAGCCAGATTGTAGGCGGCATAGCATTGCTTCTTGGCACTCTTGGAGCTGTCAAAGGCTTGCTGCCAGAGTTCAGCGGCCTTTTCCCATTGGCTTTCATGGGCATAGACCACGCCATCGCGCATCTTGATGTTCCCATTGGTGAAGAAGTTGCGCTCTGTGGTAGTCCAGTGTGGAAGCAGACTGTTCACAGGGATAGTGCCTGCAAAGTCGGAGGCTTGCTTCAGCATCTCTTGCGTATTGATCAACCTGCCGCGTACATTGTTATAGCTGCCACCAACCTCATCCCAATAGATGCTGTCACTGGCATTGACGGTAGTCACAGGAGTATCACGATCAGGCAAGTAGAGGTTGATGGTAGGGCGTACGTTCACAGCTACCTGTCCGCCAAAGATGCCAAACTCAGGGATGTAACCTACTTCGCGTACTTCACGCAGCTGCAGGGCCTCCAGTGAAATCAGCACATCTACGTCAAGGTCGCTGCAAAGCTGGTTGATTTCCTCCAATGAGAGACTGCCAGCACGCAGTTGCGTATCGTTAGCACGAAGGGCAGAATCGCAGATGATCACCTGCTCGAAGTATTGCTCATCAGCAATGGCTTGTGCCAGAGACTCAATAGCCAAGGCAGGTGTACCATTATAATAGGTGGTCTTGTGCGAATAGCCGTCAACCTCAGAATCTGGGGTGTCTGTAAACTGTCTGGCAAGCAGATTCGGCAGATTCTCAGGCACGTTATTTACGATGCCCACTCGCTTCAGCTCATCAGGAAAGCTGATTCTGGCTGGCTGCATGTAGTCTATAGAGAGCTGCTCAATACTTTGACAGCCAGTTAGCATCAGGAAGGTTAATTGAAAGATTGAGAAATGGAGAGATTGAGAAATTGAAATATGGCAGCTACGCAATGCTGTCAGAGCATCACTCACCAATTCTCTGCAATATGTCCAAATATGATTTTTCATCTTTACACCTACTTTAGTTATGAAACAATCTCTTAATCTCTCAATCTCTCCATTTCTCCATCTCTCAATCACACCAACCCCTTGCCGTGGCAGTTCTTATACTTCTTGCCACTGCCACAAGGACAAGGATCGTTGCGTCCTATCTTCTTAGGAGCCACGAAAGGCTGATTCTTAGGCTGCTGGCGTGTGTCCTGACGGGCAGCTGCATCCTGGGCAGAATCGTTGAGGTCTTCCTTCTGCTCACGATACTTGCTCATGTCTTGCTTCTGCTCTGGGGCAGCGGCACGAACCTGCACCTGTACTGGCTGCTGTGGCTGTTCTGGTTGCTGCTGGATAGGTATCTGCCCACGCATCAAGATGCCCACAGTCTCGCTGTTGATCTTCTCCACCATAGCGTCGAAGAGGTTCACAGACTCTAATTTATAAATAAGGAGTGGATCCTTCTGCTCATAGCTGGCGTTCTGCACAGAGTGGCGCAGTTCGTCGAGCTCACGCAGATTCTCCTTCCAAGATTCATCGATCACATGCAGCAAGATGCTCTTCTCAAAGCCCTTCACGATAGACTTACATTCTGTCTCGTAAGCTTCCTTCAGGTTTACGGAGATGTTGTACACTTTCTTACCGTCTGTCACAGGTATCAGGATGTTTTCGTACATCTGGCCTTGATTCTCATAGACCATCTTGATGACTGGATTGGCTACCTCTGCCAGATGGTCGGTACGGCGCTTGAACATCGCCATAGCGGCATCAAACACTTTCTCCGTGAGGTCTTGTTTTCTGCCGTTCATGAATTCTTCCTCGGTGAATGGAGGCTCCATAGCCATAGCCTGCAGGATGTCCATCTTGCAGTTGTCATAGTCAGGCGCACCCACAGCCTTGGCACAGCGCTCCCACACCATGTTCACGATGTCCATGCCAATGCGTTCGCCAATCAGAGCGTGGCGACGCTTGGTGTAGATCACCGTACGTTGCTTGTTCATTACGTCATCATATTCCAGCAGGTGCTTACGGATACCGAAGTTGTTCTCCTCCACCTTCTTCTGTGCACGCTCGATGCTCTGAGAGATCATCTTGTGCTCCAGCATGTCACCTTCCTTGTAGCCCAACTTATCCATCACACTGGCGATACGGTCGCTGGAGAACAGACGCATCAGGTCGTCTTCCAGTGATACGAAGAATACGGATGAACCTGGGTCACCCTGACGACCGGCACGACCACGCAACTGGCGGTCTACACGGCGAGACTCATGACGCTCTGTACCGATGATGGCCAAACCACCTGCCTCACGTACCTCTGGTGTCAGCTTGATATCGGTACCACGACCAGCCATGTTGGTGGCGATGGTCACAGCACCCAGCATACGCTCTTCCTCGTGTTTAGTACCATCAGGATTATCCACCATGATAGTGCCCAGCCTGCTCTGTCCTGCCAGTGCCACCACTTCAGCCTCACGCTGGTGCAACTTAGCATTCAGTACATTGTGAGGTATCTTGCGCATGTCGAGCATACGGCTCAGGGTCTCTGAGATTTCCACGGAGGTAGTACCCACCAAGCAAGGGCGTCCGCTGTTGCGCATCTTCTCAATCTCGGCAATGACTGCCTTGTATTTCTCACGCTTTGTCTTATAGACGCGGTCGTTCATATCATTACGAGCGATAGGGCGGTTGGTCGGAATCACCACCACATCCAGCTTGTAGATGTCCCAGAACTCACCAGCCTCTGTCTCTGCCGTACCTGTCATACCAGCCAACTTGTGGTACATACGGAAGTAGTTCTGCAGGGTGATGGTGGCGAAGGTCTGCGTAGCAGCTTCAATCTTCACACGCTCCTTAGACTCTACAGCCTGATGCAGACCGTCACTCCAGCGACGGCCTTCCATGATACGGCCTGTCTGCTCATCCACAATCTTCACTTGGTCGTTGATCACCACATAGTCCACATCCTTGGTGAACATGGTGTAGGCCTTGAGCAACTGCAGCAAGGTATGTACGCGCTCCGACTTGATGGAGTAGTCGGTCAGCATATCGTCTTTCTTCTGCAAGCGTTCCTCATCAGTGAGATCGGTACGTGCCTCCAGCTGTGAAAGCTCGGTGGCAATGTCTGGCAGCACGAAGAAAGTAGGATCAGAGGTATAACCACTGATTTCATCGAAACCCTTATCGGTGAGGTCTACGCTCTTCAGCTTCTCGTCGATGACGAAGTACAATGGATCTGTCACCTCGTGCATACGGCGGTTGTTTTGCTCCATATAGATTTCCTCGGTCTTGAGCATACCGGCCTTGATGCCCTGCTCACTGAGGAACTTAATCAAAGGTTGGTTCTTAGGCAAAGCCTTGTGGCTGCGATAGAGTGAGAGGAAACCAGCCTCCACCTCTTTCTGGTCGTCTGAATAGACCATGCGCTTGGCATCTGCCAGATACTTGGTAGCCAGATCTTTCTGCTTAGCTACCAACTTCTCTACCATTGGGCGGAATTGCTCGAAGAGCTGCTCTACATCGCCCTTTGGGATAGGACCAGAGATGATCAACGGCGTACGGGCGTCATCGATCAACACTGAGTCCACCTCATCCACGATGGCGTAGTTGTGCTGGCGCTGCACCAAGTCTTGTGGGCGCATGGCCATGTTGTCACGCAGATAGTCGAAACCGAACTCATTGTTGGTACCGAAGGTGATGTCTGCCAAGTAAGCCTTGCGACGAGCCTCGGAGTTAGGCTGATGCTTGTCGATGCAATCTACGCTCAGACCATGGAACATATAGAGAGGTCCCATCCATTCAGAGTCACGCTTAGACAGGTAGTCGTTCACGGTCACTACGTGTACGCCATTGCCTGTCAGGGCGTTCAGGAATACTGGGAGGGTAGCCACCAAGGTCTTACCTTCACCAGTGGCCATTTCTGCAATCTTACCCTTGTGCAGTACCACACCACCGAAGAGCTGCACGTCGTAGTGTACCATGTTCCAGGTGATTTCGCTACCGCCTGCCATCCAGTGGTTCACGTAGATAGCTTTGTCGCCCTCTATGCGCACGAAGTCGTGCGTTGCAGCCAAGTCGCGGTCAAAGTCGTTGGCAGTCACTACCGTTTCCTCATTCTCAGAGAAGCGGCGGGCAGTCTCCTTCACAATGGCGAACACCTCTGGCAGCACCTCATCGAGTGCTTTCTCATAGATCTCCAGCACCTCTTTTTCCAACTTGTCTATCTGGTTGAAGATAGGCTCGCGGTCTTCCAGTTCTGTGGTTTCTATGCTGTCCTTCAGTTCCTGAATCTTGGCTTTCTCTGCTGCGGCAGAGTTCTGTACCTTCATTTTCAGCTCCTGGCTCTTGGCGCGCAGAGCGTCATTGTCCAACTGCTGAATGGCTGGATATGCTGCTTTGATCTTTTCTACCCATGGAGAAATCTCCTTCATGTCTCGAGAAGACTTATTTCCGAAAATCTTACTTAAAAATTCATTAAATCCCATGCTACTATATGTATGTTTTTTTTGTTGATTATTAATATTAGCGTCGCAAAGTTACATTAAAATGCTGATAACTTTGTATAGAAGTGCTCAAAAATCTAAAGAAAATGCCTCTGAGGCATTCGGAGCACGGATGTGAAGGGCACCTGCCAAGGTCGGTGCTAAGCATTTGGCAGATATAGGGGTGCGGAGGGTGGCAGCCTGAATGCCTGTCCCGAAGATGATGAGGGGAGCTGGCACTATGGCCTTGTTTACCACGTAATTTTGTGCCGGATTGTTTTCGTGTATCACGGTCCATCCTGGCAGCACATCGATGATCAAGTCGCCTGAGCGCTCTGGATAGAAACCGTTGCGGGTATGCTCCCACGTGCTGTTACCATTGCTGACCAGCAGTTTGTTAGCACTGAATACCTGATGCACGCCACTGAACTGTACCAAGAATTCAGCAGCTTTCTCTTGAATGTCAGAGAGGTTGATTTGCTTCTCCTCGATTAACTTATGGTTCAGGTAGATTTGCTGATCATTGTATGCCTCGATGTATTGCCCTTCGCCATAGGTTGCCATCAGATAAACGTTGAGAAGGGCAGCGCACCTGTTCAGGTAGAAGTCGCCTGAAGGCAAGCGGTATTTCTTTGGTTCCAGTGCCTCGTAGTCTGTGTATCCTGTAGAGGAGATGCAGAGCAGCACGTTCTGCATGCCCACCTTCCTATCAAGCAGGCTAATGAGCTGTGCCACAGAGCGATCCAGACGCAGGTAGGTGTCCTGTATCTCGATGGAGTGGTCAGTACCACTCTGATGATCATAGCCCCCGGCATAGTAGGTCAGTGCCAGATAGTCAGGCGTAGAGTCATAGCCTATGGTGGTATGACTGAGCAACTCCTCTGCCAGTTTGTTCACCTCGTCGTTGATCAGCGGGGTGGTGCAATACTTGCGATAGAGGTTCACCCTGTCATCGCTTGGGGTGTATTTGAAAGCCCCTTCCTGCGTGCCTTGCAGGTAGATGTACTGACCCGGAGGCAAGGTGGGTTCCCACGATTGGTTCTTGATGGTATAGGCGGGTGAGCGTTGCTCATTGTACTGTCCCACCCAGGCAGGAAATTCTGGATAGTAGGTGGTGCTGCACCACTTTCCCGTGCTTTCATCTAGCCAGAGCGCACAGTCGGCAGCATGCCCGGCTGAAAGAATGGCAGCATCGCGGAAAGGTGCAATGGCATAGACCAGAGCCTTGCTGCCAGTCTGAATCTTCAGTTCGTCAGGCACGTTGGTAGTGAGCATCTGCATGGCAGAGCTGCTTTGGGAGGTATAGTTGCCCATGAAGTCGGCATCATCCACACAACTCTTAGTGTTCAGCGTTGAGGTATTCAGCCACTGGTTGCCCACGATGCCATGCACTGAGGGGGTAGTGCCCGTAAAGAGCGAGGCGATGGCAGAAGAGCGGTCGGGCTTACTGAAGTCGAACGTCAACTGTGAGTAGAATCTCCCCTCACGCATCAAGCGCTTGAATCCCTGCTCGCCATAGAGGGCCGAGAAGTTCTCCAGATAGTCGGAGCGCAGCTGGTCTATGGTGAGAGACACCACAAGGCGTGGCGTTGCGGGTTGCGCTTGCAAGCCTCCCAACGTCAGCAGCAGGATGTATGTCAGCAGTCCTTTCTTCATGCTTTGCGATAACTCAAAACGATATTGCTAATAGACCTTACTAACAAAATCAAGGCCAAAGGTACTATTTCTATCGGAAATTTTTGCGGAATCAGTGCCCAAAACGCTAAAAAAAGCAAGATGACCACAGCATTTGCCACCAAATAGGGACTTCTCTGCAAGTTTTTCACCCGTTTCACGATGTGGTATAGGAAAACCAGATGCAGCGGATGCAGCAACAAGAGCAGGTAGTTAGGACTCACGGCAGGGTGCTCCGAGAATATCACCATGGAGGCGATGATACAGCCTGCGATACCTGCCACGAAGAACAGCAGCAGATCCAGTCCCCACAGGCTTCTGCCCTGCTTGATGCCCCATGCGGTGAGGGCTGCCACGATGATGAACAGCAGCAAGAATACCCGCATGGGGGTTAGTGGAGTAGGGGCAGGCCAATCGCTCTCATCCTGCGGAGTGATCTCCAGCTCCTCCGCTATAAGTCCGTTGCTTCTCCCTTGTAAGTCCGCTTTCTGAGCCGTGCGGAAGTAGTCCTCTAAATAAAAAGGTACGAACATGGAGGCACGGCGAGAGACAGGCTTGTCGGCCTCACTGCCCAGCAGCAGGTCGATACCGAAGCGCGACCACGGCTGTTTTCCTGTATATTCGTGTACCAATCCGCGGTAAGTCAGGGCTTTCTGCGGGGTGTCCATATCCTCTGTATAGCGCACTGCTCCGTCGATGGCACGTTCTATCATGTCACGTGGACGGGTGGCACAGTTGTCATAGAAATAATTATAACGGTATATGCGGTTTTCTGGCAGGTAATTCTTCTCCAGGGCAGCCACCAGTTGCAGCTTCTCCTGCTCCGTGAGGTTCAGCACCTGCTCATGCACGAAGCGCCCCTGCATTTGGTAGTTCCATACGAAGTCATCGTAATACTGCACCCCCAGTTGGTAGTCTGTCTGTCCCAGGCAGAAGCGCATCACGAAGTTCGGAGTGTTGAACGAGAAAATGCCATAGTTGAATACATAATCCACCCCTGTTGCCTCGTTCTTCACCCGTATCGCCGAGTGCCCGAAGAGGTTATACACTTCCTGCCCAGGGCCACACGTCAGCAGGCTCACCGTCAGGCTATCCGTCTGTGCCTTCATAGAAAGCACGGAGAGGCAGGTTAGCAATATGATCAGAAATCTTTTCATTGAGGTGCAAAGGTACTTCCTTTAAGCGTCAGCAAAGACTTTGCCGTCTTCCAATGTTATCTGGAGCTTCGTGTATTCACAGTGGAAATCATTCTTCAGTCGATCCAAGTAGCGTCTGCACTCCCACTTGCACATAGGCAGGTCGTGTAGCAGATAGTTACCGCAAGCCTCTGGACGCGTGGCAGGTACCTCCTCTTGAGTCAGTATCCATTCCAAGCATTCAATGGTCAAACTGCGCATATCCTCTACACTGTAATTCCCAGTCATGATGATATACATACCCGTCAGACACCCCATCGGCCCTACATACACCACATCCTCCTTGGCCTGTGAATTGCGGAACCATGTAGCCATGAGATGTTCTATGCTATGTATGGCAGCAGGAGCTATTGCAGGTTCCTTATTAGGCTCTGTGATGCGCAGGTCAAAAGTGGTGAAACCTTTGTCTTCACGAGAGACATAGATACCAGGTTTCAGCTGGGTATGGTCGATGGTAAAACTTTGTATGACTTCCATTATCGTTTATTCCTTATATACTTATAATCAGATGTAAAGCTCTATTAATCCTGAAAAATCTTATACTCATTGATGATTTGTTGTGCAGGAATATGCTCAATAGTCCTGCCGTCACGACTGATGACCACAGTCTGTCCTCTCAGAGCCTTTTCCTTCAACATTCGTTTTTCAGCCAATGCAAGACCGCGAGTAACCTTCTCTGTAAATTCTTGGATTTCTTTATCTGACATAATCTTTTATTTGATTAAAAACGTGTTCAACATCTATTCTTGTCTCTATATCTTTTCCTCCACTTGCTATCTGACAACGTGGAGAAACACTATTGTCAAAAATCATCCAGTAATCCACTTCTTCCATGTAGAGCTTAAAAAGATTCTGTATACCAGAGACATATCTGCGCCTGACGACATGCTCAGGTATATTATGCCCCCCATTCATTACCCGTTCTGCTATACGTTGTAATGCCAATTCTGGAGAACTCAGCCAAAAGAAAAGCAGATTTACCTTATATCCCTTATTATGAGCACGTCTTACAAGGTTTATGTGCGATTTTGTAGACAATGTCGTTTCAATTGAGAAAGATTCTTCTTTGTTTAGCAATTCATTGATGCGATAAAGCATCAACTTCCCAGCTTCAATTGCCATACTCTCAGGATTGAAAGGTGATAACCCATGGGCAATTTCATCTGCATTCACAAATTCCTTGCATTCAAGGATTTCGGGAAGTACGGTATATGAAGCCGTTGTTTTGCCTGCTCCATTACAGCCGCTAATGATATATAGACTTTTGCTCATATCGACTGCAAATATAATCTGAATATTTTAGAAAGACAAGCCCAAATCTTCTTAATTTCATGCTATTATTCGTCCAACCCCATATCTGCGAAGTAATCCTACTGAACTTTCGCAAGTGAATATTCATTCATCAAGCGACTAATTTATACATTTG
>CALAEY010000106.1 GCA_937891085.1 uncultured Prevotellaceae bacterium
TTATTCCTATTTTATGTTAAATTATGCAAGTGCGCCATCACTTGCGAAACTTTAGTAATATTATAAGGACGAGTAACCACGAAGTTAGGCGACTGGTAATCTATTCCAGCTGTCATCTCACCTACAAAGCTATCATTATCGTCTAATAGTGTTGCAATACAGTTTCTCATGAATACAACATGATCAGGTCTTCCAATAATAATAAAATAATAGGGAGATTCTTCCCATACATTTCTTTGGCTATCAATATAATTAGATGTAGCCCCGACTAACGAAACAGCAGCATCAGTACCTTCGAAGACATTCCTAATATCGCTCGCATATTGGTCGATAAGTACATTCATATCACTCTTACCCGTAGGACTATATTTCATGTCTGAAACCAAAACTGCAACTTCTCCATTTTCCCAATCTAATGTCTCCAGAAGTGAACTTATCATATAAGGAACTTGGGTGGATGCCGTAGAGACGAAAGAACCATTATTCATTCTCGTTCTAAAAACATCCAAAGTAACTTCTTCAGCTGGTTTATTCTGTGATGTGTAAATATACACGGAATTTACCCAACTGTTGTTTGAAAAGACAGACCAAACATCGCGCTTAAAATTCGTTGTTTGATTAGCTCTGAAAAAGCCATTCATGCTCCCAGAAACCTCAACATAAAACTTAATACTGTTAGGTAGGGATTGGCTAAAATGCTCTAATGTATCAAGAGGATATCCCATCTCGTCAAAACGAGACTCTTCACCCAAAGGATTTAGGGGTTTATTGCAGCTAATAAATAGATTGTAAGAAGAAAAAGAAGAATCTTCTTTTTTATGGATAAAATATACGTGTAACTATTCATATGGCATTGATTTATTTTCTATTCATGCAAAACTAATAATAATTCAATTAAAAATAACCATGTATGTTTGTTTTTTTTATATTTTAGCGCAAAAAATAGGAAGGATGAGTAATAAATCGAATGATACTGCTATATATATTGCAATAGCCGTTTTTTGTTGTCTATTGTTATCCTTCCCTATATATAGGACATGTAGTGCTAATCGACATGCTAATTTCTCGGAAGAAACGGAAACTTCACAAACCGATGAGGTTCATCAACTATTCAAAACCTCTGCAATAAGTTATCCTAAAATCTCTGCCAACCTTAAATCGCTTATCCTAGAAAGAAGCAATTATGTGTTATCTTTTAATACAGATTGGAATGTCCCAAACTGGGTTGCTTGGGAGCTCAATACTGAAAAATTGGCAGAAAATGTAAGTCGCAGAGGATTTAATTTTATCCCTGATCCTGATTTACCACCAGAAGATGCAGTGCAATGGAATGAATATAGGGGTTCTGGATTATCAAGAGGGCATATGTGTCCTGCTGCTGATAGTAGATGGAGTGCTGAAGCTATGTCAGAAAGTTTTTATATGACTAATGTTTGTCCTCAAAATACAGAATTAAACAACGGAGACTGGCAAGAATTGGAACGTTCGTGTCGTCGATGGGTTCAAAGGGAAGGACAATTATTCATAGTTTGTGGTCCTATCTTTTATAAAGACAATAATAATTATATAGGTACAATCCATCGCATTAGGGTTCCAGATGCTTTTTTTAAAGTTGTCCTTTGCTTAACATCAGATGTACCTAAAGGGATTGGGTTTATATTTAAGAATAAAGAGGGCAACCAAAGAATGGGGGCTTTTGTAAATACTATAGACGAAGTAGAGCGTATAACTGGTTTTGATTTCTTTTCTGAATTAGATGATAGAATAGAAGAACAAGTAGAAGCAGAATGTGATTTGAATTTATGGTAAACCCAGATTGTTTTTACGAAACACCCTGCAATCATATTCTCATTTACCCGCAACATGTTTCCTTTCATTTCAGTTCATTTTATAAATACATATACATATTTAACCTAAACCTTAACTCCTATGAAAAACAAGAAAGAACTTTGGAAATACATCATCCAGCTGGCAGTGGCAATCTTGACCGCCGTAGGCACCTCGCTTGGCGTGACCTCCTGCATGAGCATGCTGTAAACCTATCACTCAATTAAACTCAGTTTAACTCAGTTATATGCACACGCATTTAATCTTAAACTTCCATCGATGAGTGAAAACCTAAAGAAAGAAATCCCGATGCTGGCTCCTAAAAGCCTTGCATCGGGGTTTCCTTTTTGCTATTTGTCATCTTGAATGAACCCTATCCTACGGCGTGGTTTCTCCTCCTTCGGCTTGGCTTGCAGCTCTGCAAGGGCTGTGGTGATGGCATCCAGCTGCATGCGGGTTTCCTCATTGATGTCGTTCTGGTCACAAAGGATGTCATTCACCTCTTTGCTTAAATCAGTTATTCGATGTTCGAGTTCTGATAACTTCATAGGAACAGACAATAGGGAAAGATTTTGTCTAATGCGAACGAAAACTCTTGTGATGTTGATGCTTGTTTCGATGGCTATCTCGCTTCGCAAAACACTTGATAGCATTAGGGCACCATGTTCAGTAAAAGCAAAAGGTGGTGAGGATTTAGGACGTTTCGCTCTTGATGTCATCACAAATTGTGATGAGATGAGTGTCCATTCCTCTTTAGAAAGCAGAAACATAAAGTCCGGTGGGAATCGCTCAATATTTCGTTTGACTGCTTGGTTAAGCACACGCGTTTCTACTGCATACAATTCAGCTAAATCAAAGTCCAGCATGACGCGCTGACCTCGAATCTCATAGATTTTGTTTTGGATTAATTCAATTTCATTCATTGCCGTTTTTATTTTAATGGTTTGCAATTCGCGGGCAAAGATAGTGCAAAAATCATTCCACACAAACTATTTAAACCCAAATCGGTCATTAAAAGTACAAAAATCTGTGGTCAAGTCTATAACACCTTGAAAATAAGTTATTTGCAAAATCATTTTTCTAATGGCGGTCATTAGAAAAATCAAATTACAAAAGGCTTGTAGCCAATCAGTTACAAAGTCGACCACGAAAATAGCCGTTCTAATGACCGATTTGGGTTAAAAGAATAAAAGGACTTTGCTCACGCAAGGTCCTTTTTATTTAGTTAGCGCTTATGAGATTTTGAGTGAAATGAAACTTCACAGCTTCATTGAATTAAAATGTTGTTTAATAAAATACACTAACTATACATTATGTTTAAAGCAAATGAAAATGTCACTCTTTCAGCACATTCACTACCTCCAAGCTGTCTTTCTCTGCAATGGCGGCCTCGTCTGTGAGGGCTACCGAGGGTGCGGAGATCTGATTGCCAATGGTATCGGCGGCAATGATGTCTTGCTGACCATCGGTGAAGGAGTGTTTCAGGACATTGCCCATAAGCAGCAGCAGGGTGATGGCGGCAGCAGCCCTCAGCATAGGCATGAGGCGGGTGAAGAGGGTGACACGACGGGCCTTGACAACGGGTGCGTCGGAGATCTGTGCCATGACGCGGGCATCAAAGTCGGCACTCAGGCGTGCTTCCGACTGACGCTGCGTATAGACGAACAGGTCACGATAGGGTAGCAGGGAGGATGGCACATCGTCCCCGCAGAAGAAGTCACGCAGCTGTGCTTCCTCCTCGACTGTGGTCTCACAGGCCCAGTAGCGTTCCAAGAGTTGTTCTGCTTGTCTATAGTCCATAGCCCTCTGTTTTAATAAACTGCTGCCTGAGCTTCTGCCTGGCTCTGAAGAGGTAGACTTTCACCTGCTCTTCAGTGAGCTGCAGTGTCGAGGCAATTTCCTGATAACTTTTTCCTTCTACGTCGCGCAGGTGGAAGACGTCGCGTTGCTTCTGGGGCAACTGGCTCACGAAATGCCGAAGCATGTCAAGGCGGTCTTTTTCCACCAGCTGGTCATAGGGAGTAGATGCGGAGGAGGCACGATTGTGCGCTTCATTGAGCTCTACATGCTGAGCGTCTTTCTTCTCGCGGGCATCGAGGGCCAGATTTCTGGCTATCGTGACGCAGAAGGCTTCGATAGACGACTTGCCTGCAAGCTCTGCGCGCTGCTTCCATGCGCGGATCAACGTTTCTTGCACGATGTCTTCGGCCTCTTCCCTCAGAAGGGTAATCCTGAAAGCCACCCTGAAGAGTTTGTCTTTCAGTGGGAGAATTTCTGCTTGAAAGTCGATTTCCTGCATCTCTCTATAACAAAGACGGTTGAAGTGCTGAAAAGTTACAGCGGGTTAGTAAAAAAAATTGCTTTAAAGTATAATCAGTGTGCCGCCTTGGCCGTCGATGGCGGTGGAGGAGGTGATATATACACGGCTCACTCCTGCATCCAGGGCTCCGAAGGCGTTGTCCATTTTCGGTATCATGCCGCTGTTGATGATGCCACTGTCGACCAACTGGCGATACTTGGCTTTGTCTATCGACGGGATGACGCTGGCATCGTCGTTCTCATCAAGGAGCACGCCTGGCTTCTCGAAGCAATAGACCAAAGTGACATCGAAGTGGTGCGAAAATGCCTTTGCCGTCTCTCCAGCGATGGTGTCGGCATTGGTATTGAGGAGGTGGCCCTTGCCGTCGTGCGTCAGGGGTGCCATCACTGGCACGATGCCCTGACGGATAAGGCTGCTGAGGTGCTCTATATTGGCTTGCTTCACATCGCCCACGAAGCCGTAGTCTATCTCCTTCACGGGACGCTTGTCTGAAAGCAGCACGTTAAGGTCGGCTCCTGTGAGTCCGAGGGCATTGATGCCACGTGCCTGAAGGCCTGCCACGATGTTCTTATTGATCAGTCCGCCATAGACCATAGTGACCACTTGCAGCATGGCAGCATCGGTGATGCGACGTCCGCCCACCATCTGCGTCTCGATGCCCAGCTTAGCTGCCATCTTAGTGGCCGAACGCCCTCCGCCATGCACCAGTACTTTATAGCCAGGAATGGCTGCAAAGTCGTCAAGCAGGCACTGCAGCGTAGCGTCTTCTTCTACTATCTTGCCACCTACCTTGATGACTACCAGAGGTTCTTTGCATTGAACATTGAACATTAAACATTAAACATTAAACGTTAAACACTATCCACTATCAACTATCCACTAAAAAACTATCCATTATCCATTAAATAATTATCCATTATTCAAGGTAAGTGTACCCATAAAGTCCGGAGCGGTAGTTGGAGAGGAACTCCTTGCCTTCTTCGAGGGTGATGCGGCCTTCCTTGACCGACTGTGACACCCAAGTTTCCAGCGTACGTACCAACTTCTTGGCACTGAACTGGGCATAGTCGAGGGTATCTGCCACCGTCTCACCATCAATCACCTGATCGATGCTGTAGCCCTTAGAATCTACGGACACATGCACGGCATTGGTATCTCCAAAGAGGTTGTGCAGGTCGCCGAGGATTTCTTGATAGGCTCCTACGAGGAAGACACCTATATAATAAGAGTCCTTACCCTTCAGGGAGTGCACAGGCAGATTGTGCGCCACGTGGCCATTGACCACGAAGTTGGCTATCTTGCCATCAGAGTCGCACGTCATATCCTGAATGGTGCAGGTGCGGTCAGGTTTCTCATCCAGTCGCTGGATAGGCATGATGGGGAATATCTGGTCGATGGCCCAAGAGTCTGTCAGAGACTGGAAGAGGGAGAAGTTGCAGAAGTATTTATCAGCGAGCAACTTAGGCAGGCCGCGGAACTCATCGGGGGCATGTTTCAGGCTGTTGGCTATCTGGTTGACTTCACGCATGATGCTCCAGTAGAGGCGCTCTATCTTGGCGCGTGTCTGCAGGTCTACCAAGCCATGACTGAAGAGGTCGAGGGCCTCATAGCGTATCTGCTCGGCATCATGCCATGCTTCCAGCAAGCGGCTCTGTCCTAAGGTATCCCAGATCTCGTAAAGCTCCTGCAGCAGTTCGTGCTCGTTCTCACCTACCACCTCATTGTCGTCCCAAGAAGGGAGGGTAGCCGTTTCATAGACCTCGAACACCAGCACGGAGTGATGGGCAGCCAACGCGCGTCCGCTCTCAGTGATGATGTTAGGGTGTGGGATATTGTTCTTGTCGCTGGCATCTACCATGGTAGACACGGCATCGTTGACATACTCCTGAATAGAGTAGTTCACGCTGCCCTCACTGGATGAAGAGCGGGTGCCGTCGTAGTCAACGCCCAAGCCGCCGCCTATATCGACGAACTCGACGTTGTAGCCCAAGGTGCGCAGCTGCACATAGAACTGTGAGGCTTCACGCAGGGCGGTCTTGATGTGGCGTATCTTGGTGACCTGACTGCCGATGTGGAAGTGGATGAGCTTGAGGCAGTCGCGCATCTTCTTCTCCTCCAGGAAGTCGAGCGCCTCAAGCAGTTCGCTGCTGGTGAGGCCGAACTTACTGCCATCGCCGCCGCTCTCTTCCCACTTGCCGCTGCCTGATGAAGCCAGCTTGATGCGAATGCCGATGTTGGGCTTTACGTTCAGTTGGCGCGCCAACTTGGCGATGAGTTTCAGCTCATTGAACTTCTCCACCACGAGGAAGATGCGCTTACCCATCTTCTGTGCCAGCAGAGCCAGTTCTATGAAGCTCTCGTCCTTATAGCCGTTGCAGATGATCAGGGAATCAGAATCCATGTTGGTGGCTATCACCGCATGCAGTTCAGGCTTGGAGCCAGCCTCCAGTCCTAAGTTGTATTTCTTGCCGTGACTGATGATTTCCTCCACCACGGGGCGCATCTGATTCACTTTAATAGGATAGATGATAAAGTTCTCGGCCTTGTACTCATACTCTTCTGCTGCCTTGCGGAAGCAAGAGGAGATTTTCTCGATACGGCTGTCCAGAATGTCTGGGAAACGTATCAGCATAGGTGCCGTGAGATCGCGAAGCTGAAGCTCATCTACCAGCTCCTTCAAGTCCACCTGTGCCCCGTCTTTACGAGGGGTGACCACCACATGACCTTTGTCATTGATACCAAAGTACGAAGCACCCCAACCACTGATGTTGTAGAGCTCTTCTGAATCTTCAATACGCCATTTTCTCATTTCCTTGCTATCTCATATATATTAATAATGTGAATAATTGGGGTCAAAGATAGTGATAAAATTGCAACTCTCACAAATTCACCCTTATTAATTTGTTATTACAACAGATTTGTTCTATTTTTGTTTCATAAAAACCTTAAAATTGTTACATCATGAAGAAGTTACTACTTATCTTGGCTGCATCTGCCCTCACACTGACTGCCTGCCAAAGCGGCGCTGTGACGGAGGAACCACAGACCAGCAGTGAAGCAACGCACTTCCTGCCTCCACTCATGGGATGGAGCAGTTGGAACACTTACCATGTGAACATCAATGAGGAGCTTATCAAGAGTCAGGCAGATGCCATGGTGAGTACAGGCCTGAAAGATGCTGGCTATCTCTACATCAACACGGACGACGGCTTCTTCGGGTGGCGTGACGAAACAGGACTGATGCACACGCATCCCGATCGCTTCCCCAACGGCATGAAGCCTGTGGCAGATCATATCCACTCCTTAGGACTGAAGGCGGGTATCTACTCGGATGCTGGCACGAATACCTGCGGCTCTATGGGTGATAACGATGAGCGAGGCATAGGCTCTGGGCTCTATGGGCATGAGCAGATAGACCTGGATCTCTACCTCAAGGAGTGGGGATTCGACTTCATCAAGATAGACTTCTGCGGAGGCAGCGAGTTGGGTCTGGATGAGGAGGCGCAATACACCAACATCGTGAATGCCATACATCGCACGGGGCGTGACGACGTGTCTATCAACATCTGCCGCTGGGCTTATCCAGGCACTTGGGCAGAAAACATCGCCCGTTCTTGGCGCATGAGCGGAGATATTCAGGACGATTGGGGCAGCGTGAAGCGCATCATCGGAGAGAGCCTCTACCTCTCTGCGTTTGCGGGTAATGGGCACTACAACGATATGGATATGCTGGAGATAGGGCGCAGCCTCACCCCTTCGGAAGAGGAGGTACACTTCGGCATCTGGTGCATCATGAGTTCGCCGCTGCTGATAGGATGCGACATGGCGAATATACGCCCGTCTTCCCTCGAACTGCTGAAGAACCAAGAGCTGATAGCCCTGAATCAAGACCCGCTGGGGCTGCAGGCTTACGTGGCGCAGCGCTTCGGCGACTGCTATGTGTTCGTGAAGGACATCGAGCAGCTGCATGGCAATGCCCGTGCGGCGGCTTTCTATAATCCTACGGAGGAGCCTTTCACCTTCAACATCGACTTGAAGACGCTGGAACTGGGTGGCAACGTGAAGATGCGCGACTTGGTGCATCATGCTGATTTGGGCGATTTCAACGGTACTTTTAGTTATACGGTGCAACCTCATGGGGTGCTCATCGTCAGGGCAGAGGCAGCGCAGCGCTTGGAGGCAGATACCTATGAGGCCGAATGGGCTTACCTGCCTTTCTACAACGAACTGGGTACGCGCCGCCGCATGATCAACTTCCTGCCTGAGGAAGGGGCCTCTGGTGGCATGGTGGTGACGAATATAGGCGGTCAGGATGGCAATGACATCATCTGGCGCAATGTCTACAGCGAGAAGGGCGGCGACTATGAGATGACGGTCTACTACACCGCGAAGCACCTGCGCACGGCCAAGACGCGTGATTTGGTGGTGAGCGTGAATGACAATGCCCTGCCTGCGCTGACAGACTTGCATAGCGAGACGGTGCAGACACTGAAGCTGAACGTACATCTGGAGCCCGGCTTCAATACGGTGAGCATGAGCAATCCGTACTATTGGGCACCGGATATTGATCGATTTACTTTGAAGAGAATGGATAATTGAGAATTATGAAACGATTTATATTTTTTGTGGGTTTGGCACTTGCTGCTACGATGGCACAAGCGAAGGTGACCCTACCTCATCTGCTGGGTGACCACATGATTCTGCAACAGAATACGGATGCACGGCTGTGGGGTAAGGCTGCTCCTAACGCTACTGTCAGGGTGACGGTGTCTTGGAGTACGGCTGTAAGTACAGCAAAGGCCGATGCACAGGGCAACTGGAAGACCTCCGTGCATACGCCAAAGGCGAGCTTCGACGAACTGAGCATCACCTTTGATGATGGGGAGAAACTCACACTCAATGGCATCCTCTCTGGCGAGGTATGGGTAGCTGCAGGGCAGAGCAACATGGAGATGCCCGTCAGGGGGTTTGGCAACTGCCCCGTGGTGGATTACAATCAGGTGGTAGCAGATGCCGCACTGTCGAAGGGGGTGCGCTACGTGAAAATCCCAAGCATCATGCGTGCCACGCCACAGGAGGATGCCGATTGCCACTGGGAGGTAATCAATCCGAATACGGTGGCAGAAGCCAGTGCCACAGGCTATTTCTTCGCCCGCATGGTGAGTCGCACGCTCGACACTCCCGTAGGCATCATAGAGGCCAACAAGGGAGGCTCACGCGTGGAGAGTTGGCTGACGGAAGAGAACCTGAAGCGCTATACAGACGAGCCTCTGGACACCCTGCAAATCGTTGAGAAATATCCCACAGACTGGGTGCGTCCGCTGTATTGGGGCAACGGCACCTTCCACCCTATCCTGAACTACACGGTGAAGGGCATCCTCTTCTATCAAGGTTGCTCCAACGTGGGCGATCCTGCCAACCAGTATTCTGAGCGCTTGGCCTTGCTGGTGAAGCAGTGGCGTGAGCAGTTTGGCTTGGGCGACATCCCTTTTTACTTCGTGCAGATAGCCCCTTATTACTATGACAATGCAGAGGCAGACAACGGAGCACGTCTGCGCGAGCAGCAATACCGGGCACTGAGCCTCATCCCCAACAGCGATCTGATCTGCCTGAACGATGCTGTCTATCCGTATGAAATCTATCAGATTCATCCTGCACAGAAGCAGAAAGCTGGAGAGCGCTTGGCTTTCTTGGCACTGAACGAGACTTATGGCCTGAAGGGTATTAATGCCAAGAGCCCATCGTTCAAGGAGATGAAGATAGAGGGCAGCAAGGTGTACGTGCAACTGAACGACACTTATGGTGGCTTAAACCGAATGATAGGCTTGGAAGGCTTTGAAGTGGCAGGGGCCGACCGTGTGTTCCACTCTGCAGAGGCCAATGCTACGTGGGACAATCGTGGCATAGAAATCTCCTGTCCCGAAGTACCTAACCCTGTGGCTGTGCGCTATTGCTTCCGCAATTTCCAACTGGGCAATGTCACCAATATGGCAGGACTGCCACTATTCCCCTTCCGCTCTGATGATTGGGAATAGATGCTGACAATATTTATTTAACGCTGTTGATTCTTGACGAATAGAAGTTCTTGAAATCCTCCCACTTGTAGTAGGGGAAGTTGTCCGTCTTCATAGGCAGGGTAGCCTCAGAGCCGTTGAGGAGGCATTTCACCAAGATGTCATCGGCGGACTTCTTTCCGCGATAGAACACCAACTGGATGTTGCAGGCCTTGCAGGTCTCCCAGTTCTGGTACACGTTCTTCACCTCATACGGGTCTTCTGGGTCTAGGTCTGCTCCGTTGATACCCATAAGGACGGTCAGCGGACCTATGCAGCTATCATGTCCGAAGCGCAGGTCGGAGATGTGGTCGCTGCTGCCGTTGATGGCGGCATCTGCCTTGGTCATGATGTCTTCCAGAATAGGAATCATCTCATATTGGCTGGAGAATACCCAAGAGTAGGAACCTAAGTTGGACTGCTCCCAGCGGTTGACAATCTCTTCATCTATGATGATATTTCCCATCATGCCCTCGTGATAGATATTGGGCAGTGAGGTGTAGAGGTTGATCAGGTTGCCTGCTATACGACTGACATTGCCGGGCAGTCCTTCAGTGCTGACGAACACGCGTGAGATGATCTTATCCTGCAGAGAATTGTCGCTCTGGAACTTATCGCGATTAGCCTCGTAGCGCGGCGTAGCCTTGGGGTAGTTGTGCTTCACGGGATTCTCACCATCGGTAGGCACCACGCCGTCAAGGGTGAAGCGTGACGACTGCTCGCGGATTTCTATCTTCGGATTACACTGCACCAGTTCTTGGCAAAAGGCCGACATGCTCAGTACGCAACGGCCAGAGAGTGAAGAGATGGCCAGCACGTTGCCGCCTTTCTTGAACACTTCGGGGAAGCGGTTGTACATGGTACGTGCGATGCCTTGATGCTGCTCCCAACCCAGTTGTGTCAGTTCGCTGACACCCGTCTTCAGTTCCTGCTTAGCAGCCATGAACTTACCGTAGAAGGTCTCACCCTCAGCAGTGAGGAGGCGCTTCTCATGGGCTGTTGTCAGCAGTGTATCCAGGTCGTTATACAGCTGGTCGTTCCAGTAGTAGCGAGAGCCATGGCGGGCATAGTGACTGATGTAGAACGGCTTATAGCCCTTCGGGGCTTTCGTCAGTTCAGTCACTTCAAACTGGTAGGGATAGTCGTTACCATAGGCTTTCCTCGGTGTCTCCTTAAGTTGGTCAAGCACCGCATTCTGCGCCCCCACACTCAGCGTGAGGAGCAATAGCAGCAGGGTAGTGAAAAAGTTTTTCATCGCAGTAGTTTTTTAATAGAGGTTATCAGGTAGCAAAAATAAGAAGAATTTTTTTATTTACATACAAAATGTCTATCTTTGCCATGATGTTTGAGAAAGAGATTGAGAAATATGAACGTCTGCGCCTTGACTATCAGCAAAAGATAGCCGATAGCATGAGTAATGAAGCGTGGAAGGAGTACAATGAAATATTGTTCTCCGCTCATTCATGCGCCATAGAGGGCAACTCTTTTACCGTAGAAGACACGCGCATCTTGCATGAGAAAGGGATGGCGATGGTGCCTGTGGGAAAGTCTCTTTTGGAATGTACGGAGATGGCCGACCACTTCAGGGCTTTCGACTATGTTGTGAGTCACTTGAATGCCGATTTCGATGAAGCCCTACTGAAAGAAACCAACCGCTTGGTGACAGAGCACACCATTGCTTACAAGGCTCCTGGGGCTATTGCCGGTGCATATACCACCGAAGACATGGCTGCGGGAGATACCATCTTCGGTGATCATGAGAAACTCATCGCACGAGTACCGGCATTGATGGAATCTACTGAGCGTGCACTGAACAGCGGCATTCATCCACTTATTGTAGCCGCACGTTTTCATGGCTACTTTGAATATCTTCATCCATTTAGGGACGGGAATGGACGTACTGGCCGACTGATGTCTAATTTCCTGCTGCTCCGCGCTGGGCATCCTTTCTTGATTATTGACATCAAAGACCGCAATGAATACATCTCTGCTCTGAAACAGATTCGCACAGAGGGCACTGATGAATACCTTATTTCATTCTTTTTCCGTGTAGCCATTCAGCGCATGGAGAGTGAATTAGCTCAGAAGAAGCAGAACTTACGTTCTATCTTTCTTTTCTAAACAGCGGGAGTCTCCAGCAACTGCCGCAGTTCTTCCACAGAAGTGGCTATCTGCTTGCGGCTCTCCAGATGTCCGCCATCAAACCGATAGCGAGCTTGCAGGTAGTAAGGAGCACGCTGCTCCAAGGCCTGCTGAATAAAAGTGAGCAGTTCGTCATCGGTCTTGTCCTTCAGCAGCGGGCGCTTCGCCTTGCCTATCTTCAGACGACGGAAAAGCACATCGATGGATACATCCAGAAAGACGGTCTGACCCTGCGCGTTCATGTAGTCCATATTGTCGAAGAAGCACGGCGTGCCACCTCCCACAGAGATCACCACATCGTCAAACTCACCCACCTCATGCAGCATGTTGCGCTCCAACTGGCGGAAACCGTCCTCCCCACGCTCGGCAAAAATCTCACGGATGGTCTTATGGAAGCGCGACTCGATGTACCAATCCAGATCAATGAATTGTAGCTCCATCGCCTTGGCAAACGCTTTCCCCAGGGTGGTCTTGCCTGCCCCCATATAGCCCGTCAAGAATATCCTTTTCATTTCTTTTCGTTGTTTGGATACAAAGGTAAACAAAAAAACGTATCTTTGTATCGTTATGGGAAAAAAGCAGAAATTCTACGTGGTTTGGAGCGGTCGCACGCCTGGCATCTATACGACCTGGGCGGATTGTGAAGCGCAGGTAAAGGGGACAAAGGGGGCTGTCTATAAGGCTTTCGACACCCGTGAGGAGGCAGAGCAGGCGTATGACTCTGAGCCTGACAAGTTTATTGTAAAAATGCAAAAATGCAAAGATGCAAAAATGCAAAGAGACCGTGAGACCGAGAGACCGAGAGACCCAGAAGAACTGCCCGTCTATCCTGAGGAGGTAGTGCCTAATGCGCTGGCGGTAGATGCGGCGTGCAGCGGCAATCCGGGCATGATGGAGTATCAAGGGGTATATGTGGGCAATAAGCAGCAGCTATTCCACTTCGGACCACTCTATGGCACCAACAACATCGGGGAGTTCTTAGCCATCGTACATGGATTGGCGCTTATCAAGCAGAAAGGGTGGGACTTGCCCATCTATAGCGACAGCCGCAACGCCATGCTCTGGGTGAAGGCAAAGAAATGCCGCACTAAGCTGGAGCGCAATACCCGCTCAGAAAAGCTTTTCCAACTGATAGAGCGTGCTGAGAAATGGCTGCGTGAGAATACCTACACCACTCCTATCATGAAGTGGCAGACGGATAAATGGGGGGAGATTCCCGCAGATTTCGGGAGGAAATAATCAGTCTCCCTTCAGCATAGTGACCTCAAAATACATGGGACGGTTGGTGATATATACCTCATAGCTCTCCCCCTGCCACCGCAGGGCATACATGTCTATCCGATAGCCATCTTCATCGGGCATTTCACCAATGTAGTTGCTGCGCAATTCCTCTTTGAGAGCTCTCACAGCATTTGCTAGACTGTTCAGGTTCAGTGATACGATGCTTTTCACTTCACCCTTATCGCACATCAGCAAATGCTGTCCCAGCATGTAAGAAGGATATTCCTCCTGTGTGTTACTATACCTGCGATACCCCCACAAAGGCGTCAGCGCCGTATATCCACAGCCCTGCAGCACAGCCGCCTGACTGCTTTCATCCATCTGCAGCAAAGTGCGGAGATTCTTCCAAGAAGGCACCACCAAACTCACCCCCTCAGAGGCAGGAAGCGTTTCCAGCGTCTGCCCCTGCACCACCATGCAGCAAAGCAATCCTATGCACCACAGTAACCGCCTCATCCCAGATTATAATTATTGCATCTTTGCATTTTAGCCTAAGCTAACGACTGCATGTCGTTCAGACGCTTGTAGTAGCCATTCAGCTGCAGCAGTTCCTCATGCTTGCCACGCTCCACAATCTTGCCCTCGTGCATCACATAGATCACATCGGCATTGCGGATGGTAGAAAGTCGGTGGGCTATGGCGATGGTAGTGCGGGTTTTCATCAGGCGCTCCAGAGCCTCCTGCACCAGTCGCTCGCTCTCTGTATCCAGTGCAGAAGTTGCCTCATCCAGAATCAAGATAGGCGGGTTCTTCAAGATGGCACGGGCGATGCTGATGCGCTGACGCTGACCGCCTGAGAGCTTACCGCCACGATCACCGATGTTGGTGTCATAGCCCTGCTCCGTAGCCATGATGAAGTCGTGTGCATTGGCTATCTTGGCAGCCTCCTCCACCTGCTCCATCGTAGCCCCCTCCACGCCGAAGGCGATGTTGTTGAAGAATGTATCGTTGAAGAGTATCGCCTCTTGGTTCACGTTGCCTATCAGTCCGCGGAGGTTGTGTAGCGTCACATCCTTCACATTTATGCCGTCTATCAGAATCTCGCCAGCGCCCGTGTCATGATAGCGTGGCAGCAGGTCCACCAGTGTCGATTTGCCCGATCCGCTCTGTCCCACCAGAGCGATGGTCTGTCCACGCGGAATCTCCAAGTCGATGTGGCTCAGCACCTCCCGCTGACCGTCGTAGCTGAAGCTCACATCCCTGTACACGATGCGGTCTTTCAGTCCCTCCAGATGCTGTGGTTGTGCAGGTTCCTTGATAGGGTTCTCCGCCAGCAGTATCTTGTCTATACGCTCCATGCTCGCCAGTCCTTTCGGGATGTTGTAGCTCGCCTTGGAGAAGTTCTTCAGTGGCTCTATCACGCTGTAGAGTATTACCATGTAGAAGATGAAGGTCGGGGCATCGATGCTCGATTTCTCACCCAGAATGAGGTAGCCGCCAAACCACAGCACGATGACAATGAGCAGGGTGCCCAGGAACTCACTCATCGGGTGTGCCAAAGCCTGTCGCACAGCCACCTTGTTGCTGGCACGACGTACGTCATTGGTGATTTTCTTATAGCGGTTCACCATCTTCTCCTCGGCGATGAAGGCCTTGATGATGCGCAGACCACCCAGCGTCTCTTCCAGTTGCGACATTGAGTCGCTCCACAGGTTCTGCGCATAGAGCGACTGTCGGCGCAGTTTTTTGCCTATCTTACCCATGATCCAAGCCACACCCGGAAGCACCAAGACCGTGAACAGCGTGAGCTGCCAACTCGTGATGATCAATGCTGCTAAATAGAAAGTGATGAGGATAGGATTCTTCACAAGCATGTCAAGACTGCTGGTGATGCTGGTCTCTATCTCTGCCACATCGCCGCTCATGCGGGCAATGATGTCACCCTTGCGCTCCTCGGAAAAGAAAGCCAATGGCAGGCGCGTCACTTTCTCATAGAGCTTCACGCGGATGTCGCGCACCACGCCTGTGCGCAGAGGCACCATAATGGCTGTGGAACCAAAGTAGCACAGCGTCTTCAGCAGCGTCATCACCGCCAAGAACAAGCCGAGGAAGAGCAGCGTGGTAGAAGCCCCATACACTTCAATGAGTTGGGTGGTGTAGTAGTAGAAGTTGTTCACCGCCACATCCTTGATGCCCGCGCTGCCCCACTCCATGAACTCGTAGGTCACGTCGGTAGCTCCCGTCTTGAAGAGGATGTTCAGCATCGGGATGATCAGTGTAAAGGAGAAAATATTAAACACGGCCGAGAGGATGTTGAGCACCACTGCCCAGCACACATATTTCTTATAAGGGGCGATGAATCGCCTCAGAAGTGCTATAAAATCTTTCATTCCGCTTAGTTGGAGCATTAAACTCTGCAAAGGTAATGATATTTTCCATTGCTGCCATAAAAAGCCAGGCAAAATGAAAATGCAAGGATGCAAAATGGCAAAATATCTGTTCCTCGACCCTGCCTTCGACCGCCAGAGCATCATCGACCGCTTTCACCTGTCGAAGGAGCGCATTGGCAATGCTTTCGCGCAGGGCAGCGACTACGCCTCGCTTTCGACATTCGTCACCCACTGCCGCCTGGAATATGCCACTCACCGATTTTCGCAAGCAGCAGGAAAAGAAATAGTCATACACTTCTGTTTCCGCTTTTGTCCTTTAAGAATTGCCATAGTCTTTTTCGGTATTTCTCATGATCCTCTTGCGAGGCTGTGGCTTCGCTCTGCCTCTCCTCTGCTCCTACTAAGTGTGCACCCTAAAAGCGGACTTACAGCGGAGGAACAACGGAGGAACAGCGGAGCTACTCTTTCCTAGGTGATGCTCCCTGCTTCTCTCCTGAAGCCGCTGCAAAGATAAGTCGAGTTTCTTTAAATGCCACCACTTTTCCCCTACTTTACATTCACTTTTTCCCCCAGTTTTTTCATGTCACCCTTTGCGATGTCCCGCTTCACACTCAGGCAGGCTGGTTAATCGGTTACATGGTTACATGGTTACATTCCATTGTTGTCACTTGTCACGATGCAGGTATGTTTTTATGCCTTATATATATTATAATATATATATTATAATATATATAAGAATAGAAATACTTACACTCTGAATACTCAACGTGACACTATGAAATGTAACCGTGTAACCATGTAACCGTGTAACCCGATCCTCTCAGTATTTCCCTTCCTGCTTCTGGCGATAGTCGGTGATGAGCTGGTAACAGAGGTCGGGACTGAAGCCACGGGCAGCGGCATAGGCCTCGGCAAGCCAGCGGTGCATCTCTGGCGTGGCAGGCAGTCGGTCGAAGTTCTTACAGCCCATCTGCACAGAGACAGGGCCATGGTACATGCGGTTGAGATCTACCACCTCCAGCTTCACCTCCCCACCTTCCTGACGGAAGAGGATGTTGCCACGGCTGTAGTCCTTCAGCGCATAGCCATGCTCATGCAGCGTGGCTGTGAGCTTGCCCACCTCACGCACCACCTGCTCGGCATAGGGGAACTGCTGCAGGAGCAGGTCTTTCCAGGTATAAGGACAGGCAGAAAGCTCGGTGATGAGGTAGCTGTCGGCAAAGAGCCAGCCAGCACGTTCCTCTACATAGCCGACGGGCAGCGGATTTCCCACGCCAATCTCCAGAAGAGCCAGTCCGTTGTGATAGGCCCGCTCTGCCTTCGAAGGGCGCAGATGGCCATACACTAAGCGATTGATAAAATGCGGGCGACAGAACGACTTTACCACATAGTCCTTGCCATCGTAGGTCATACGTCGAAGCTCGTTGCGCCCCTTATAGATCACCACACCCTCCCCCTGCTTGAAGCGGAAAGGCACGGAGTCTATGAACACCTTCAGTTCGGGGTGCTGTGGGTGAACCTCTATCTTATGATGCTGCATGCGGTCGGCCATGGTAACTCAGATCTTGTCAAGTCCCTTGGTGAACTTGAGCCAGTAATACTTCAGCGGATTCTTATACTTCAGTTGCTTCCACGGGCGACTGCTGTGCGGATGGTGCAGCACGGGCAGACAAGTAAACAGATAGTTGGAGAACCCATGACTGAGCGCCTCATGCGAGATGGTGACATCAAACCAGTTCTTCTCCGGATTCAGCTCCTGGAAACTGAACGCCCGCAGGAAATCGAGCGTGAGCAGTGAGCAGCAGAAACTGCAGTGCTTGCAGGTCTTCAGCACCTGATTCTCCTGTCCGCGGGCATGCTCGTAGGGATAGTTGATCACGCCAGCCTCATCCACCGTGACAGCAGCGGCAATGCCGCAATGCTCCTGCTCCAGAGCCCCGTCGAACAGTCGCTGCAGCGTGTCTTTCTGCACCACCACATCGCTCTCTACGATAAGCAAGCCAGCCTCCTCAGCGATGGCACGTGCCTGCGAGGTCTGGAGCGTCAGCAGGTAGTTGGGCGACGGATGGGTGGTCAGATCTGAGAGGTTGACCAGCGTGAAACCATACTTCTCTGCCGCCTCTGCCAGACGTGCCGTATTCTCAGGCGTGGAGAAGTCGTTATAAATAAAATAGGTAAAAGGCACACTCAGTGCTGAGCCTGCCACCGCCTCTATCGTCTGCAAGGTGAGGTCGATAGAGTCTTTGACCGGTGTGATGATGTGTAGTTTCTTCATTGCCCTGCAAAGATAGCGCAAATCTCGCTATTCTCCAAGCACCAGCTGCTCTATCACCTTAGGATAGTACTCATATTCCAGTGCATGCACCCTGTTGGCCAAGGTGACGAACGTATCATCGGGCTTCACCTCACAGCGATACTGCGCGATGATCTGCCCCTCATCATAGTGCTCATTGGTATAGTGAATGGTGATGCCGCTCTCCTTCTCGCCAGAAGCCAGCACCGCCTGATGCACCTTGTCGCCATACATCCCCTTACCGCCGAACTTAGGCAGCAGCGACGGGTGTATATTCACCATCTTGCCCGGGAAAGCCTGCAAGATCACGTCGGGAATACGCGCCAAGAAACCCGCCAGCACGATGAAGTCTATCTGCTCCTGACGGAGCAATGCCAGCAAGGTCTGCCCCTCCTGCCAAAACTCCTTGGAGAAATATACACACTTCACGCCCAACTTTCTGGAACGCTCCAACACAAATGCCTTCTGAACGTTGGTCAGTACCAGCTTCATACAGATGTTCTTTTTTTCACTGAAATGCTGGATGATGTTCTCTGCATTTGTTCCACTGCCAGATGCTAAAATTGCTAAATTTTTTGTCATAATATGCCTATTTCTTGCACAAATGTAAGAAATTTGTGCCACGAAATGCAATAAATTATTAAAAAATTTGCTAAGTAGAATAAATATTTATTCCTTTGCATCCGCAAAATGTAGAAATAAATTAATCATTAACTAAAAACTAGAAGTTATGGCTGCAGAAATTGAAGCAAAAGTTAAGGCTATTATCGTAGATAAATTAGGTGTAGAAGAAAGCGAAGTTACTCCAGAGGCAAGTTTCACCAACGATCTGGGTGCAGATTCACTGGATACAGTTGAGTTGATTATGGAGTTTGAGAAGCAGTTTGGTATCACTATCCCAGACGATCAGGCTGAGAAGATCGCTACCGTTGCTGACGCTATCGCTTATATCGAAAACGCAAACTAATATTTTAATTCATACATAGTTTCCCCTATGGAATTAAAGAGAGTAGTGGTAACAGGTCTTGGAGCCATTACCCCGCTCGGTAACACCGTTTCGGAATTCTGGGACGGACTGATGCAGGGTAAGAGCGGCGCAGGACCTATTACTTATTTTGATACAACCCTTTTCAAGACTCACTTTGCGTGCGAGGTGAAAGGTTTTGATGTCAATCAGTACTTAGACCGCAAGGAAGCCCGCAAGATGGATCTTTACACCCAGTATGCCGTGGCAGTAGCCAAGCAGGCTGTGGAAGACTCCAGTCTTGATCTGGAAAAAGAAGACCTAAACCGTATTGGTGTCATATTTGGCTCAGGCATTGGCGGTATTCACGCTTTCGAGGCAGAGATAGGCTACTACTATCAGCACTTGGAGCAGGGACCTAAGTTCAATCCGTTCTTTATCCCTAAAATGATTTCCGACATAGCCGCAGGCCAGATATCCATCATCTTTGGTTTTCATGGGCCTAATTATTCTGTGGCTTCTGCATGTGCCACTTCCTCTAACGCCATCGCCGATGCCTTCAACCTCATCAGGTTGGACAAGGCTAATATCATCGTCACCGGTGGTGCAGAGGCAGCTATCTCTGCCGGCGGTGTGGGAGGTTTCAACGCCATGCACGCCATCTCTACCCGCAACGACTCTCCTGAAACTGCCTCACGCCCCTTCAGTGCCAGCCGCGATGGTTTCGTGATGGGCGAGGGTTCTGGTTGCTTGATCCTGGAAGAGCTGGAGCACGCCAAGGCTCGCGGTGCCAAGATCTACGCTGAGGTCATCGGCGAGGGTATGTCGGCAGATGCTTATCACCTCACTGCTTCACATCCTGAAGGACTGGGAGCTAAGCTGGTGATGCAGAATGCTATCGAGGATGCTGGTATCAAACCAGAAGATGTGGACTATATCAACGTTCACGGCACATCTACCCCAGTGGGTGACATCTCTGAAGTGAGAGCCATCAAGGAAGTGTTTGGTGAACATGCCTACAAGTTGAACATCAGTTCTACCAAGTCCATGACCGGACACATGCTGGGTGCAGCCGGTGCAGCAGAGGCCATTGCCTGTATCATGGCTATCCAGAACGGCGTGGTGCCTCCAACCATCAACCATGAGGAAGATGACAAGGACGAGAACATCGATTACAACTTGAACTTTACGTTCAACAAACCTCAGAAGAGAGACATCAACGTGGCTCTGTCAAACACCTTCGGTTTCGGCGGCCACAATGCCTGCCTGCTCTTCAGGAAGTACGCTGAGTAATCGTCGTGTTTCAGTTATTATATGATAAGATAAGGCTCCTTTTCGTCAAGGATAAGGAGTCTTATCTTCTTTTTTATCGCCTGCTGGGATTCTATCCACGACGAATGAGCTACTACAAGGTAGCCCTGCGACACAAGTCGTACCACAACCGTAAGGGCATCACGCTCAACAATGAGCGCATGGAGTTTCTGGGTGATGCCGTGCTTGATGCCATCGTGGCAGACATCGTCTTCAGGCACTTCAAGAAGCAACACGAGGGCAAGCTCACCAACATACGCTCGAGAATCGTGCAACGCGATACACTGGGCAAATTGGCCGAGAAAATAGGCATCCCAGAGCTGCTGCAGAAATCTTCACAACCCATCCTCACGCACAATAAGTTCATCTACGGCAATGCCTTCGAGGCACTGATGGGTGCTATCTATCTGGACAGAGGGTACGAGCAGTGCATGACGTTCTTCAAGGAGCGCATCATGGATAAGTACATCGACTTAGAGAAAGTGTTCCACCAAGAGCTCAACTTCAAGTCGCACTTGCTGGAATGGGGACAGAAATACAAGATACCTATTGAGTTCCGCTTGGTGAACCAAACACCCGTCAATAACTCCAGTGACATCACCTTCGAGAGTGAAGTACTGGCAGGTGGCATCAGCAGCGGCAAGGGCTCAGGATACACGAAGAAAGAGTCGGAACAGAAAGCTGCCAAGGAAGCCTTGACACGCATACGCAACAACAAAGAATTCAAGCAAATGCTGCTGAGCTTGAACACAGAAACTACGGAAGAAACGCAGGAAACTCCTAAGACAGAGACCCCAGAAACAGAAACCCCTAAACCTGAGCCTCTGCAGCCGGATGCTCCAGCGCAGGAAACTCCAGTGCCAGAGACTACTCAAGAATCAACCGAAGCAGACGCCTAATCGCAAGGCTTGCTGCACCAAATCATTGTTTTTAGTAACCAACTTCACCTTCCCCGCCACTTCGTCGAGGGAGATAGAATGCATCTTGTTGCCTCGCAGTGCCACCATGCGGCCAAACCTACCCGAAGCAATCAACTCTGCGGCATAGCCACCCATCATTGTGGCCAAGTTGCGATCGAACGATGTAGGCGTGCCACCGCGCTGAATGTATCCCAGCACCGTCTCACGCGTCTCCACACCCGTTTCATACTCTATCTCCTCAGCAATGTAGGTAGCCGCGCGCTTCTTTCCCTCGGTCTTGATGCCCTCTCCAACCACGACGATGGAGTAAGGCCTACCCTTCTTGATGCGCTGCAGGATGCAGTCGCCGATGTTATGTATGTCGTAAGGAATCTCAGGAATCAAGATGATGTCACCTCCAGCAGCCAAGCCAGAATAAAGAGCCAGCCATCCTGCGCGATGCCCCATCACCTCAATCACCATGATGCGACGGTGCGAGTTGGCCGTAGAGTGCAGTCGGTCAATAGCATCTGTGGCGATGCTCACGGCAGAGTCAAAACCAAAGGAGAAGTCGGTACCCCACACATCATTATCTATCGTCTTGGGAATGGTCACTATGTTGATGCCCATCTCTGCCATCCTTGCCGCTGTGGTCATGGTGCTGTTTCCGCCAATGCACACCAGGCAATCCAGTCCCATCGACTTGATGTTATTAGCTATGAGTGTAGGCTTATCCACACCAGGCATGATGTCATCACGCTTGAAGACAGACTCGCGCGAAGCCCCCAGCATGGTGCCCCCTTGCATTAGCAGTCCAGACAGCATGTCTTCTGTGATAGGTTGTACTTCCCCCGTAAGCAGTCCTTGAAAACCATTGTGAATACCTGTCACCTCCATGCCATAGTGGTGTATGGCCGTTTTGCACACGCCCCTGATGGTGGCATTGATGCCAGGGCAGTCGCCTCCCGATGTCAAAATTCCTATCCTCATAGTGCCTTTTTCTTTATTAATTCACGCTTTCTGCGTGTAAAATTAGAAAAAAAACAGAAAAAATAGAATCAGAAACGCCATAAACTTTGTTTTTGTATTCAGTTTGCATTATTTTTGCATCGCAAAATATTGAAAATGAACCTCACAAGTTTAGTTGATACATTATATTTTACTCCGCGCTATCATAAGATAGAGAGGTATGCCGACCATGCCGCAGAGATACAGAACCATGTATTTCAGCGACTTATAAGTCGTGCCGCCAATACAGAGTGGGGACGTAAATACGGCTACTCCACCATTCGCAGCTATGAAGACTTCGCCAAGCGTGTGCCGGTGAATACTTACGAGGAGATGAAACCCTACATAGAGCGCACCCGTCATGGAGAGCAAAATCTAATCTGGCCATCAGACATCATCTGGTTTTCCAAGTCATCGGGCACTACCAACGACAAGAGCAAGTTCCTGCCTGTTAGCCGTGAATCTATCCGCGACACCCATTTTCAGGGTGGCATAGATGCCGTGGCACTCTATCTGCAGATGAATCCGAAGAGCCGCTTCTTCAGCGGCAAAGGACTGATATGGGGAGGTAGCCATGAACCTAACTATGGCGGTAAGGGTCTGGTGGGCGACCTCTCTGCCATTTTGATGGAACGCATGCCTTACGTGGGTATGGCCATGCGTGTGCCCAAGAAGGAGATTGCCTTGATGGACCGCTTCGAGGAAAAGATAGAACGCATGGTAGAAACCACACGAGACGAGCATATCACCAGTCTTTCTGGCGTGCCTTCGTGGATGCTGGTACTCATCAAGCATGTGCTCGAAAAGACAGGCAAACAGTATCTGGATGAGGTTTGGCCCGACTTGGAGGTATTCTTCCACGGAGGGGTGGCCTTCACACCTTACCGCCAGCAATATGAAGAGCTGATAAAGAATCCAAACATGCACTATGTGGAGACTTACAATGCCTCTGAAGGCTACTTCGCTACGCAGAACGACCTGAATGATCATGCCATGCTGCTGATGATAGACTATGGCATCTTCTATGAGTTCATGCCGCTGGAGGAGGTTGGAAAGCCAAATCCTAAGGTAGTGCCTCTGACGGATGTAGAGCTGGAAAAGAACTATGCTGTGGTAATCAGCACAACGGCAGGATTGTGGCGCTACATGATAGGCGATACGGTGAAATTCACCTCAAAGAATCCGTATAAGATCGTCATTACCGGTCGTACCAAGCACTTCATCAATGCGTTTGGCGAAGAGCTGATTGTGGACAATGCTGAGAAAGGCTTGGAGAAAGCCTGCGCAGAGACTGGTGCACAGATCACCGACTATACCGCTGCTCCTGTGTTCATGGATGCCCATGCCAAGTGCAGACATCAGTGGTTGATAGAGTTTGCCAAGATGCCAGACAACCTGCAGCGCTTTGCTACCATCCTAGATGAAACGCTGAAAGAAGTGAACTCCGACTATGAGGCGAAGCGCCAAAACAATCTGGCACTGCAACCGCTGGAGGTGATTGTGGCACGTGAGCATCTGTTCAATGACTGGCTAGATCATAAGGGCAAACTGGGCGGTCAGCACAAGATTCCACGCCTGAGCAACAACCGCGATTACATAGAGGAAATGCTCGAACTTAATGAATTGAAGATTGAAAATTGAGAATTATAATATGGAAACAAACCTGTTCATTTACAATACGCTGACACGCCGTAAGGAATTGTTCCAGCCATTGCACGCACCTCATGTGGGCATGTATGTGTGCGGCCCTACGGTTTATGGTGATCCACACTTGGGACATGCACGCCCTGCCATCACGTTCGACTTGCTGTTCCGTTATCTGAAACACTTAGGTTATAAGGTGCGCTATGTACGCAACATCACTGATGTGGGCCATCTGGAGCACGATGCCGACGAGGGTGAGGACAAGATAGCCAAGAAGGCACGTCTGGAGGAACTGGAACCTATGGAGGTGGCACAATACTATACCAACCGCTATCATCAGGCAATGGACGCACTGAATGTGCTGCCCCCAAGCATCGAGCCTCATGCTTCCGGTCATATCATCGAACAGATAGGACTGGTGAAGCAAATCCTCGACAATGGCTATGCCTATGTGAGCGACGGCTCTGTGTATTTCGATGTGATGAAATACAACACGCACTACCACTATGGTAAGCTTAGCGGCCGTAACCTCACGGATGTCATCAATACCTCACGCGAACTCGACGGACAGGATGAGAAGCACAATCCTGTGGACTTTGCTCTCTGGAAGAAAGCACAGCCAGAACACATCATGCGCTGGCCTTCACCTTGGAGCGACGGCTTCCCTGGTTGGCACTGCGAGTGTACGGCCATGGGACGTAAGTACCTGGGCAACCATTTCGACATTCATGGTGGTGGTATGGACTTGGTTTTCCCACACCATGAGTGTGAAATCGCACAGGCTACCGCCTCACAAGGCGATGACATGGTGCGCTACTGGATGCACAACAATATGATCACCATCAACGGCCAGAAGATGGGTAAGAGTCTGGGCAACTTCATCACGCTGTTTGAATTCTTCACTGGCGAGAATAAGAACCTGACGCAAGCCTACAGTCCTATGACCATCCGCTTCTTCATCTTGCAGGCACACTACCGCAGCACGGTGGACTTCAGTAATGAGGCACTGCAGGCTGCTGAGAAGGGTTTGGAGCGTTTGATGGATGCTTGGCATACTTTGCAGAAGCTCACACCAGCAGAGACTACCACCGCTGAAGTAAAAGATCTGCGTCAGAAGTGTGACGATGCCATGAACGATGACCTGAACTCACCGATTGTAATCGCCCATCTCTTTGATGCTTGCCGTGCCATCAACAGCATCGCTGCTGGCAGTGCTACCATCACGGCTGCCAATCTGCAGGAACTGCGTGACACGTTCAGCCTTTACTGCTTCGACATTCTCGGTCTGCGTGAAGAGGCAGCTTCAGGCAATGCTGCCCGTGAAGAGGCTTATGCTGCTGCCGTGGATATGCTGCTGGCAGAGCGCCAGAAAGCTAAGGCTGCCAAGGACTGGGCCACCAGCGATGCCATTCGCAACCAACTGACCGCTCTAGGTTTTGAAATCAAGGACGGCAAGAACGGAGCTGAATGGAAGTTGAACAAATAGAAGGGATGTTCTATAAATTAAGTTGTTAATAATCAAATAATTATTTGCACAATTCAAGAAAAAGTCGTACCTTTATGGTATAAATCAGACGAAAAGATGGAGAAACCGACAATATACCGCAAGCCGATGGGCGAAAACTTGTTTGAGGAGGAGTTCACCGTCGAGGCTCTCTCCAAGATGGGCAATCCGCTGGAGCGACTTTCCTCACTGGTGGACTTCGAGATGTTCCGCCAGATTCTTGAAG
>CALAEY010000107.1 GCA_937891085.1 uncultured Prevotellaceae bacterium
GTTGACGACATCAAGCCCGAGATGCAGAAGAGCGAGGGCATAATGGCCAACTTCGACATCACCAAGGCTCAGCGCGAGGATGGATTCGGCTTTGTCTTCAAGGCTCTGATCGACATTCCAGAGACAGGAAGATACATGTTTACCAATATCTCCGACGACGGCTCGTGCGTATGGCTCGACGGGAAGCAGATTATCAACGACGACGGAAGCCACAGCGCCAACTACACCGAGGTGTTTGCCGAAATGGAGAAAGGACTCCACCGTCTGGAGATAAAGTATATTGAAGACTGCGAGGGCCAGACCTACGGCCTTGAGCTCGAAGGTCCGGGAATGCCTGCAGTGGCAGTACCCGACGCAATGCTCTATTACGAGTAATCGCGTCAGCGTTTAATGTATATAAATAAACAGAGGAAGGATATCCACGCGGATGTCCTTCCTCTGTTTTATATCCATCAATCTCAATCGGCTCTTATCGTGACATTCTACGTTACCACCTATATTGCCATGGCATGGTAGGTGGGCTTTGTACTGGTGGTACATGGGCTCCCTACTGGCGGTACATGGCCTTTCTATTGCCAGTACAAGGCCCATGTACTCGTGGCTCGGGATAGATGTCACATCATTGCCGAGCGTCGAAAACCACGGTTGTTGATATCTAACAATCTGTCAGCCCTCTCTACTTTATCCCCTGACTTCGTCAATGCGACACCCAAATTTCAGATCTTGCCCAAATCCTCTTCAAATAGGGGTTGTATAGTCCTATGGCTGTCGGTCAAAAACATGGTTCTCGTATAGTAACCCTTGTTGTTGGGCATGTGCACCCTAACCGTTGCAATGGTTTTTGCAATGTCCAGCACCTTGTCCACACTTAGTTTGATGCCCATCGCTGCAATAATTCGCTCCAGTTCCTTATAAACCTTGTAGGCAACGAAGCAAATGCACACATGGGCCTCAATCCGCCTCTCTGTGAAGTGGAACATAGGACGCATGTCCAACGTTCCCTTTCCTACTCTGAATGCCCGTTCGACAACCCAAAGCCCTTTATATTCACCGACAACATCTCCGGCCTCAAGCCCGGTGTTCGTCACATAGCCTTTCAGTCCGTCCCATTTGCTGTCTTCGTCAATCTTTTCCTGACTGATAGTCACTTCCACGTCCTTGCTGATCTCAAGGAACTTGTTGTAGCCGCGCCTGTTCACCTGGTTCTTGGTCAGTTTTCCGCTTTTGTACGCCTTCTGAAGCCTCTCCACACCGCGTGTCCTGTTGTAGGCATCCTTCTTGGCTCTCTTGTCCGAGTATCCCACAATGAGCCGCTCGCCATTCTCACGCTCGTACTCGAAGAACTCGCCGTTCTTCTTCTCCCATGCAAGAATCTTCTCCTTGACGGCAATCTTCTCGCTCTTGATCCTCGCGCCAATCACATATTTATATCCGGCATCTCTCAGAAGCTTCACATTGTCCGCATTCATCAGCCCGGAGTCGGCCACCACCACAAAATCGTCCCCAAGACTATAGCGCTGCTTGAAGTCATCAATCATCGGTATCATGGTGTAGCCCTCGTACTGGCTGCCGTTGTAGAGGGAATAGGACAGCGGGTAGCCTCCCCTGCTCACAAGCAGTCCGAGTACCACCTGGGACTCTGCCGTCTTACCGTCTTTCGAAAAGCCCGGCTCCCTCAGCACGTCTGTCTTGGAGGTCTCGAAGTAGAGTGTGCTTACGTCGTAGAACATAAGACCTATCTTCCCACCGAGTATCTTGCGGGTGTGCTCCACGCTTATCTGTTGCACCAGCTCTTTCTGCGTGTTGTAGAGCTTGTCCATGTACCGGTAGATGTGGTTCAGGTCAACGTCCTCGTCATAGTACGATTTCAGATAGGACACCGTGGCCAGCTTGCTCCGTGGCTGTGACACCCTGGCTATAACCAGATGGCGGAGAATCTCGTCGGGAATCTGGTTGAAGCCAACACTGTCGTATATCCGGCTCAGCAATAACTGAGTGCCGTTGATGATGATGGCATCCATATTATCAAGGACACGAACCGTCTCTTCCTGTTCCTTTCCGCATACGTCATCGAAGTCCAGCTCTTGTTGGCCGCCATGCTTGCGAATCCAGTCATGCGCCTTCAAAAGCAGGGCGTCGGCCTCTGCGTCCGTTTCTACAGTGCCCATATTGTGGACATACCTCGTCTTGCCATGCGATTTGCTCACAACGACTACGCTGATAGTGCCGGAGCGGTTGGGTTTCTTCCGTGGATACATGGTGCAAAGGTAGCGTTTTTTTGCTTGCGACACCCAAAGACACCCAATTATTTTTGTAACTAGCTGATTTTCAATGCCCGCTATTTCGTGGCACAAAAAGTGATGAAGTCAGGAAATAGCATTACAGTTATCTCTAATGCCCAGCCAATGCTAACGTCAGAATACTAATCTTGATATCCTTAATATCTTTTAGCGTATCGGCACAAGCTGTGAGCGTAGCGCTGGTTGTGAGTACATCGTCTATCAACATCACGTGCTTACCTTGTAGTTCTGCTACTGGCATATTTAGTTTAAAAACTTCTTTCATATTCTCAAATCGCTCTTGCGCTGTCTTTTGGGTCTGTGTTTCTGTATATTTAACTCTGTGTACAGCAGTGGACCATATAGGGATTCCCGTCTGTTCAGAGATTCCAGATGCGATGCGTTCGCTCTGATTGTAACCTCTCTGTTTCAGTCGCTTCTCATGCAAAGGAACTGGTACCAGCACGTCTACTCCATCAAAGAAACCTTGCACTGCCAATTCTTTGCCCATGAGCCTACCCATGGCGCATCCTAAATCGCTTCTTCCTTTATACTTTAATAAATGAACCACCTCTGCATAGGGATCACCAGGACGATAGTAAAAGAAAGCTGCAGCACGTCCCAAAGGGAATTTTCCCCAAAAAAGGCGTTCTACTAAGTGACCATTATCTAGAAGATAAGGCGTACGAGGCAGTTCTTTCAAACATTCGCAACAAAGCACTTCTTCATTGTCTTGCAAGCGTCCTCCACATGCAGCACAATAGTGCGGATAGAATAGATGGAACAAAGAATTCAACCAAAGTTTGTCGTATTTCATCGCTTATCACTCCTTTAAATAAGTTATCCCGCCCAGTTTTCACGGTCAAGACTTCGATACCCGATGGCTTCTGCCAAATGGTTTGCAAGCACCTTTTCATTACCTTCTAAGTCGGCTATAGTACGTGCTACCTTCAAAATACGGTCATATGCACGGGCAGAAAGATTAAGGCGCATCATTGCTGTACGTAGCAGTTGAAGCCCGTCCGAATCGGGAAGAGCATACTTATCTAATAGACGTTTGTTCATCTGAGCATTGCAGTGTATCTGCGGTTCATCTTGGTAGCGTTCTTCTTGGATATGACGAGCCTTTATGACACGCTCACGAATGGATGCACTACTCTCAGCAGGGCGATGTTCCGACATTTTCTCAAAAGGCACTGGAACAACTTCTATATGCAAATCTATTCTATCTAGTAAAGGACCTGATATTTTATTAAGGTATTTCTGTACCTGTCCGGGATGGCAAGTACAAGGATGTGTTGGGTGGTTATAATAGCCACAAGGACATGGATTCATAGCCGCTACTAACATGAAGCTGGCAGGATAATCCACATTGCTCTTCACTCGACTGATGCTGATATGCCTATCTTCCAGAGGTTGACGGAGTACTTCAAGAACACTACGACTGAATTCTGGTAGTTCATCTAGGAAAAGGACCCCATTATGTGCCAAACTTATCTCGCCTGGCTGTGGATAGCTGCCACCTCCAGTCATTGCCACTTGTGAGATGGTATGATGCGGATGGCGGAAAGGACGAGTGGTAATAAGCCCTCCATTGGCATTAATCCTTCCTGCTACCGAATGTATCTTAGTGGTTTCCAGACTCTCGTAAAGAGAAAGTGGGGGCAAGATGGAAGGCAGACACTTAGCAAGCATAGACTTACCGCTACCAGGGGCTCCAATAAGCAGAATATTATGACTGCCTGCTGCAGCCACTTCCATTGCCCGCTTTACACTCTCCTGCCCTTTTACCTCGCTAAAATCAGCCTCATAAGTGCTTTGGTGAGCAAAGAATTCCTCACGGGTATGCACAATTGTGGGCTGTAGTTGCACCTTATCATCAAGAAAGTCCAAAACTTCTCTCAAATGCTCTACGCCATAGACATCCAATTGATTGACAACAGCTGCTTCTCGGGCATTCTGTTTTGGAAGTATCATGCCTTTAAAACCAAGCTCACGTGCTCTTATTGCTATCGGAAGCGCCCCTTTGATAGGTTGTAGACTTCCATCCAAACCCAGTTCTCCCATCAGAAGATAATCATTAAACTTCGTTGTCTGAATTATTTCTGAAGCTCCTAAAATACCTATTGCCAAAGGTAAATCGTAAGCAGACCCCTCCTTACGTATATCCGCAGGGGCCATGTTGACAATGATAGACCCTACGGTCATTTTGATGTTTAGAACTGAAAAAGCAGAATGGATGCGCTGCTGACTTTCTTTTACTGCACTATCGGGAAGTCCTACCATATAGAAGGAACAACCTCTGGTCTTATTAACCTCAATAGTAATAAGGGTAGCATCTATGCCCTGAAGGGCTGCTGCAAACACTTTTGTTATCATAATCTGTCGTGTTAAGAATTAACTGACTAATTTTATCTTTCTCTTTACCTCACCACCACTCTCGGCCTACTGGATTTCTGCTTGGCGTATTCCTCACGGATGACTTTCATCTCCTGCTCTATCTGTTCAGGGGTGAGGTTGATGCCGCGGATATAGCCGCGATCATTGATGAGGATATTGTAGGGGAGGTCACTGACTCCGAGGCGCTGCACGAGGTCGGTATCCCAAGAGCGGAAGTTGCAGAGCTGCGCCCAGGGGAGGCTGTCGGCATGGATGGCATCAAGCCAGTCGCGGCGGTCGCTGTCGAGGGAGACACCGACGATGGCAAGGCGGTCTTCTTTCTTGCGGAGCTTCTGCTGCGCGTCATAGAGGGGGCGCAGGGCGCGGCTGTGCTCACGGCTCTCGGGGCTCCAAGAGGCCCAGAACTGGAGCAGGATGCTCTGCTCGGGGTAGGTGAAGCGGTTGGTGACCACGCCGGCGGTGTCTGGCAGGGCAAAGGTGGGGATGCTGCGGCCTACGGCGATGCTGGCGTACTTACCGGTATAGTCGTCGAGCTGGGCAATGAGGGAGTAGTCACGCATCAGGGGCACAAGCTCACGGAGGGCGGCATCGGCGGCATCATCGTCTATCTGGGTGCCGGAGGCGTAGAAGTGACGGATGACATAGACACTGGTGGGATCGGCGGGGTGGCGACGGAGGTAGCCCGTCACCAGGGCGCGGAGCTGCACGGTGTCTGTGGCCAGGGGCTGCGCTGCACGGAGCAGGGCGTAGAGGGTATCATTGACGGAGCCTGTGACAAGGAGGCTGTCGCCCAGGCTGCCGGTGATGGTGAGCTGGGTGCCGCGCTCCAGGTAGAGGGGGTGCTGACGGCCGTCGGGGGTGTAGAGCACGGTCTCTGCCAGGGTGTCGATGGGCAGGGTGGCTTGGAACTTACCGCCCACGGCGGGGATGGTGTCTATGTGGGGGTAGAGGTGATCGGCTCCCCAGAGGAGGAGGGTATCATCGCCTAGGCCTGTGATCTCACCGCTCAGGGTGCAGACATCGGGGTTCTGATGGCGGCAGCCGGTGAGGAGGGTGAGGAGCAGGCAGAGCAAAAAAAGCATGGGACACCGCTGTGTGTAGATGAAGCTAACGTTTTGTGTGGTGCGGTGTCCCATGACTGAAATCTATCTGTAGTCCCTAAATACCTTTCTTTTATTATCTGAGCAAGCTGGTGAAGCTGCTGTTGGCGAAGAACTTGGAGAACTCAAGGTCGGTGGCTGCCTTGCGGGCCAGTGAGGCATCTTTGCTGATGGCATCGCGCAGGCTGCTGATGACGAGGTTCTCATTGTTGGTGCGGGCACCAAGCACGGCCTTCAGGTAGTCTGTATAGGCATCGGCATGCTGCACGGCATCGAGGGTGTTCTTGGCTTTGTTGTAGTCCTTGGCAAGGATCTGTGCCAGGGCGGCGCTGTTGGTCTTAGCATCGCCGAAGGCGTTCACGGCGCGGTCGTACTGGCCTTGGGCTACGTAGAGGTTGCCCATGGTCTCACTGAGTTCCTTGGCTCCGGCGGCCTTGCCGATGAGGGATTCTGCCTCTTCGAGGTTGCCCTTGCGCATGGCGAGGAGGGCAAGGTTGTTGTTGACCTCTGGAGCGTCATTGAGGCGGGCTGCCTGACGGAAGAGTTCCTCGGCCTTGGTGTAGTCGCCTGCCTCATAGGCCAGCTTACCCAGGTTGTTCAGGGCGCGGTAGTCGGTGGCGTACTGCTGTGAGGCCTTGGTATAGATGTCTTGCTTCTGGGCTGGGTTCTCGGTGAGGGTGGCAGCGTAGAGCAGTTCCTCGAGGTTGAGCTCGCGTGGGTTGCTGCTGGCTAAGCGGCTGATTTCCTCATCGCTCTTGCCGATAATCTCGTAGTTGGCTGTGAGGCGTGAACGGCGCAGCTTAGGCAGGATGTCGTCGGCGAGGTTCTTATAGACGGAGGAGATGTTCTTGATCTCACGCTCGCGCTGCTCTGGGTCTTGGTACATGGAGAGTACGCGCAGGATGAGTTCCTTGTCTTGGATATTACTCTGCTCTACCAGTTCCTTGAAGCCTTCCCAGTCTTCGGCGGTGTAGCTGGTGTTGACGTCTACATCGAGCTTATCGCGCTTGAGGTTGCGGTTCACCAGATCGGCGGTGTTGTCTTGGCGCTTCTCTGCCAGGCTGCGGTTGAGGTTGAGGGCTCCGTCTGGAGAGGCGTAGGCACTGACCTCGATGTTCTCTAAGCGACGGTTCTCGGTGTTCTGGATGTCTTTCACGCCGGCATTGAAATCGCTGGCTGCCTTGGCCTCACTGCTGCGGATGTTGCTCTGCTGAATGAGGAAGAGGATCTCGCCCTGCAGCTTCTCCTTGATGATGCGCTGGAAGGCGTCTTCACCGAGGGAGACATTGGCGCCTGCAAGGGTCTCACCCAGAAGCTCGGAGGTGCTGATGACACCGTCGGCTACCTTCACGCTGGGGATGGTGATGGTCTTATTGCCTACACGAGCGGTGAAGTCGAGGTAGAGCTCGCTCTTGGCCATCTGTGGCACGTAGTCGAACACGGTGCGCATGGTGAAGGTGCCGCCGTTCTTATAGTTGATGGTGCGGCCATTGCCCAGCACTTTCTCTCCCTGGAAGGTGATGCCCTGACCTACGGCCTGGCCACCTGCCCAACGCAGGACGGGGGTTACCTGTACGACGGCTTTCTTATTGAAATACTTAGCAGGGAAACGGCCATTGATGGTGGCTGGCACGGTGCCTGCTACTGATTCTAATACCTGTGGGGTGCACGTGAAGTTGTCACTGCTCAATACGCCCATCTTACTGCTGCATGATGACAGCACTGCGAGGATTGCCATAAGGAATGGCAGGAATAATTTCTTACTCATAGTTACACTTTTTACGGGCTATGCCCTGTTACGCTTACAAAGATAGGCGATTCTTAACAACAAACAAATTCAAAGGTGCATATTTTTACATAATTAAGATTTTTTCTCTCGATATTTAATGTTTCGAGGATGGTGCTCGATGATTTCGGCACGGAGCAAACTGCGGTCTATGTGGGTGTAGATCTCGGTGGTGGCGATGGACTCATGTCCCAGCATGGCTTGGATGGCGCGCAGGTTGGCTCCGCCTTCCAAGAGGTGGGTGGCGAAGCTGTGGCGGAAGGTGTGGGGACTGATGTTCTTTTGCAGCCCGATGGCTTCGGCGAGGTTCTTGATGATGTGGAACACCATGATGCGGGAGATGGCATTGCCCCAACGTGCCAGGAAGACGTAGTCTTCGAAGCCCTTGCGGTAGCGCCAGCGCTTGCGGTCGATAAGCCAGTAGTTGATCTCCTTGATGGCACGGTCGGAGATGGGTACCAGGCGCTGCTTGCTGCCTTTGCCTTCTACACGGATGAAGCCTTCTTCGAGGTAGAGGTCGCTGAGCTTGAGGTGGCAGAGCTCTGACACACGGAGGCCGCAGCTGTAGAGGGTCTCGAGGATGGCACGGTTGCGCTGCCCTTCTGGCAGGCTGAGGTCGATGGCACCGATGAGTTGGTCTATCTCGTCGAGGGTGAGCACCTCGGGGAGCTTCACGCCTATCTTGGGGCCCTCAAGGAGTTCGCTGGGGTCGGCTTCGAGCACATCGGTGACGATGAGGAAGTGGTAGAACGACTTGATGCCGCTCAGGATGCGGGCCTGGGAGCGGGGATGGATGCCGATGTCATGAAGGCCTGCGGCGAATTGCTGCAGGTTTTCAAGCTTGGTGTCGAGGACGCTGATGTGCTCGCCCTCAAGGAAGGTAAGCAACTTCTGCAAGTCGGCCATGTAGGCTTCATAGGTGTTCTCGGAGAGTCCTTTCTCCAGCTTCAGGTATTGTTGGTACTGCCTGATGAGGGCTGCTTGTTTTTCTTTGGCTTCTAGATTTTCGTTGTCCATGAGTTAAATGCATACTTTTTATTGGGTGCAAAATTATAAAAAAAAGATAAAAAACAGCATTCATGCACGTTTTTATATTACCTTTGTCATGGAATCGTAACATTAATGACAATGAGAATACAGATTATCAACGGACCCAACCTGAATCTGCTGGGGGTGCGCGAGCCTTCGATCTACGGTCACAGCAGCTTTGAGGACTATCTGAAGGAGCTGCGCGGACGCTATCCGGAGGTGCAGATAGACTACTTCCAGAGCAATGTGGAGGGGGAAATGATCAACAAGCTGCAAGAGGTGGGCTTCGAGGCCGACGGCATCATCCTGAACGCTGGGGCCTACACGCATACGTCGGTGGCGCTGCATGATGCCATTCGCTCCATCACCTCACCGGTAGTGGAGGTGCATATCTCTAATGTTCACGCACGCGAAGCTTTCAGACACCAGTCTATGATCTCGGCGGCTTGCCAAGGGGTGATACTGGGCTTCGGCTTGGATTCTTACCGCCTGGCGCTGGAGGCGCTGCTGGCTCTGAAGCGATGACACTGGAGGAGTATATACTGGCGCACATAGACCCTGAGGGCGACTATCTGCACGAACTGTACCGCCACACGCATCTGGAGCTGCTCTACCCGCGCATGGCATCGGGGCATCTGCAGGGACGCATCCTGAAGATGCTCACGGAGATGGTGCGCCCCAAACGGGTGCTGGAGATAGGGACTTACAGCGGCTACTCGGCGCTGTGCCTGGCGGAGGGTCTGCCTGAGGACGGGCATCTCTACACCATAGAGATCAACGATGAGCAGGAGCACTTCACACGCCCGTGGCTGGAGGGATCGGCCTATGCGGACAAGATCACGATGCTGATAGGGGATGCCTTGCAACTGGTGCCGAAGCTGGGGGTGACGTTCGACATGGCGTTCATCGATGCTGATAAGCGGCACTATACCGACTACTACGAACTGGTGCTGTCTGTGCTGCGCCCAGGTGGCTTCATCTTGGCGGACAACACGCTGTGGGACGGCCATGTGGTGGTGGAGGAGGTGAAGGAGAGCGACCTTCAGACGCAGGGCATCAAGCGCTTCAACGACCTCGTGGCAGCAGACAACCGCGTGGAGAAGGTGATTCTCCCGCTGCGTGACGGACTTACGATTATTAGGAAATTGAGAAATTGAGAGATTGAGAAATTGAGAGATTTTCAATTTTTCAGCAGTTTCTTGCTGAGATAAATCACGGGATAGCGGACGGCAAGGAAGCCGATGAGGAGCACGGTGACGAAGATAAGGAGGATATCGGTGAGGTGAACACTCACGGGATAGGCATCGACGAGGAAGTTTTCGCCAGTTCCCAGGGTGATGAGCCCGAAGCGCTGCTGTAGGTAGCAGAGCAGGAGGCCGAGGAGGATACCGATGATGGTGCCGAAGAAGGTGATGAGGTGGCCTTCCATGAGGAAGATGCGCATGATGAGCTTATCATCGGCACCGAGATTTCGCAAGGTCTGCACATTCTCTTCCTTATCGATGATGAGCATGGACAGCGAGCCTATGACATTGAAGCTGGCGATGATGAGGATGAACGTGAGAAACAGGTAGGAGATGAACTTCTCTATCTCCATGATCTTATAGACATCGGCCTGCTGCTCGTACTGGTTTTTCACGGAGAACCGATCGCCTGCTATCTGCTCCATCTCTTTCTTCACCTGACTGATATCGCTGCCTGGCTTCAGACGCACTTCGATGGCAGAGACCTCCTTGGTATAGTTAAAGAGCCTGCGGGCAAAGCTGAGGGAGGTGAGGATGTAGTGGGCATCGTACTTATCCTGCCCCACGAGGAAGGTGAGGCCTGGGGAATGGAGGTATTCACGATTGAACGCTGCCGAGGGGTTGGCGATATTGACATGCACGTTGCGCTTAGGGGCATAGACCTCCAGCGGATCTACAAACTCCAAGCCGGTGCCAAGCTGCGCCAAGATCTGCGCGCCTGCCACGCCATAATCGACCACTTCATCCTTCAGGATAAAACGCCCTGCCCCGTAGAGCAGGCTGTCTATCTCGGTGAGCTCCTCGAAATTGTCCCCCACCCCCTTGATGGTCACCATGAGTTGGCGGTCCTTATAGCGCACCATGGCATTCTCCTCCACCGTGGGCATCCACACCGCTACCTGCGGCAGTGACTCCATGCGTTTGATGCGCATCTCATCAGGGTCGAACACCTTGCCTTCATTGACCGTGATCTTAAGTTGGGGATCGAAGCTGGTGAAGAAGCTCGCCACCATCTCCTGAAAGCCATTGAACACAGAGAGCGTACAAACCAGTGCCAAGGTGGCCAAGGCTACCCCACACACCGAGATGGCCGAGATGATGTTCACGGCATTGTGCTTTTTCTTGGAGAAGAGGTAGCGGCGGGCTATGTAGAGGCTCAAGTTCATGCCAGAAGGTGCATCAGTTGCCTTTCAGCAGTTGGTCGATATGCTCGATGTAATCCAGAGAGTCGTCTATGAAGAAGCGCAGTTCCGGAATGATGCGCAACTGCTTCCCCAGACGCTTGCCAACGTCGTAACGCACGGTCTTCACGTTGGCGTTGATGTTTTTCAACAATTCCTCCCCACGCTCGGATGGGAAGATGCTCAGGTGGATGGTAGCCACACTGAGGTCGGGACTGATGCGGACATTGGTCACAGAGATAAGCACCCCGTGGGTGGCCTGTGTCTGACGCTGGAAGATCTCGCTCAGCTCTTTCTGTATCAGTCGTTCTATCTTACTTTGACGTGTTGTTTCCATATAGTTTTCATTTTTATTATTACATTTTACATGAACATCTGACTGACGCGGCGCACGGCAGCTACCAAGGCATCGACTTCCTCCATGGTATTGTAGAAGGCGAAGGAGGCGCGCAAAGTGCCTTCTATGCCCAAGCGCTGCATCAACGGCTGTGCACAGTGATGTCCCGTGCGCACGGCAATGCCCAGACGATCGAGCAGGGTGCCCATGTCGAACGGATGGATATCGCCTACCAGAAATGAGATCACGGCGCCGCGCTCTGGGGCTTCTCCGATGATGCGCATGCCAGGAATGGTGCGAAGCTGTTGCAACGCATAGTCGGTCAGTGTGGTCTCATAGGCAGCTATCTTCTCCATGCCGATCTGCTCTACATAGTGCAGTGCTGCCGTGAGGCCCGTAGTGCCCACAAAGTCGGGCGTGCCTGCCTCGAACTTGAAGGGCAATTCGTTGAAGGTGGTATGCTCGAAGCTGACGTGCCCTATCATCTCGCCGCCGCCCTGATAAGGAGGCAACCGATCGAGCCACTTCTCCTTGCCGTAAAGCACGCCTATGCCCGTAGGACCGTAGATCTTATGCCCAGAGAATGCCAAGAAATCGGCATCAAGCTGCTGCACATCTACAGGAATGTGAGGTACCGACTGTGCGGCATCTATCAGCACTGGCACGTCATGGGCATGGGCCGTCTGGATGATGCGCTCCACGGGATTGACGGTACCCAGCACGTTGGAGACATGCGCCACGCTCACGATACGGGTATGTTCGTTGAATAATTGTTCGTAAGCTTCAAGGTCCAACTCTCCCTTATCGGTCATCGGAATGACGCGCAGCTTAATACCCTTGCGGGAAGCCAGAAGCTGCCAAGGCACGATGTTGCTGTGATGCTCCATCACAGACACAATGACCTCATCGCCCTGCTGCATGCATTGCTCTCCAAAGCAAGCAGCCACCAGATTGATGCTCTCCGTGGTGCCACGTGTGAAGATGACTTCCTTGGTGCTGGCCGCATGGATAAACTGACGCACCGCCTCACGGCTGGCCTCATGAAGATCGGTGGCGCGCTGCGAAAGGTAGTGCACACCGCGATGCACGTTGGCATTCACCGTGTAATACTCCTCCGTCATGGCATCTATCACCGCACGAGGTTTCTGCGTAGTAGCGGCATTGTCCAGATAAACCAAAGGCTTGCCATAGACTTGCTGCGCCAAAATAGGGAAATCAGACCGTCTTTCGAACATTAAACATTAAACGTTAAACATTAAACATTGAGCATTGAACATTCAGAGCCCTTAACTCTAAACTCTAAACCCTAAACTCTAAACCCTAAACCCTAAACCATCACCCTTTCCTGCAGATGCCGCAAGACGCACAGGCCTTGCCAAGCTCGCCACGGAAACGGAGCTCCACCAACTGGCGAAGTCGGTCTTTCAGGGTATCTATCTGCACGGCATCGATGACATCGTCAACAAAGGCAAACATCAGCAAGAGGCGGGCTTCTTTCTCGGAGATACCACGCTGGCGCATGTAGAAGAGCGCAGCCTCATCAAGCTGCCCCACGGTGGCACCATGGCTACACATCACATCGTCGTTGTAGATCTCAAGTTGTGGCTGGGTGTACATGCGGGCTTCACGCGTAGCGCAAAGATTACGGTTGGTCTGCTGCGACTCTGTGTGATGCGCACCTGGCTGTACCTTCACCAAACCTGCAAAGGCACCGATAGCCCGATTGTCGAGCACATATTTGAAGAGCTGATTGCTGGTGCAATGAGGCACCGCATGCTCCACATATACTTGATTGTCAACTACCTGCTCTCCGTCTTCTATAGCCATGCCATAGGCGCGCAGGGAAGCGCCCTCTCCCACAAAGCGCACGCAGGTGGTATTGCGCGTCACACCGCCCAGAAGGGTCGTGCCATTGAGCAGTACTTGGCTGCCTGCTTCCTGCTGCACATACAACTGACTAAGGCGCACATGCTGGGAAGTGGTTTCTTCCAATTCGTAGTAATCGAACACGGCATTCTCGCCAACAAAGACCTCCACCACTTGGGTAGCGAGGCTCTTTGCCCCTTCCTGGGCATGGTCGCATGCCAAAAGGCGGAGCTGTGCCCCTGGTTCCAAGACCACCAAAATGCGACGATTCACCATCATGTCGATCTCCGAACGCATCAAGTTGATCAGCTGCAACGGATGCTCCATGACCACCCCCCGAGGGATATACACGAAGAATCCGTCTTGCACGAAAGCGGTATTGAAGGCGGTGATGCCATCGGTTTGTACCTCTGCCAACTTGCCGTAATAGGCGCTCACCAATTCAGGATGGCGCAGGGAAATCTCCTTGAGGCTCCCCACCAATACCCCTTCCGGAAGAGGCTTATGCTGCTCTGAAGCGGTATGAAACCCATCGTTTACGATGAAGTAAGGCGAAGTGCTCAGTTGTGGCACACTACCACGGAACACCTCATAAGGATTGACTTCCACAGGCACACGGCGCAGATTCAAGCCATAGTCGGGCTCGAAAAGTTTGCTGATGTCGGTGTATCTGTACTTTTCCAACTTCCGCGTAGGAAAACCCTGCTTGCAGAAAGCCTGAAAAGCCTCCGCACGAGAAGCATTCAACACAGGCGTGCTGTGCTTCGACAGCAAATCCCCATGCTGCTGATAGAGGTCAATATATTGCTGTTCGGCACTCATACTTACTCTCCCAACTCTTCTTTGATCCAATCGTAACCACGTTTTTCCAGTTCTAAGGCCAACTCCGGACCTGCCGTCTTCACGATGCGACCCTTATAGAGCACATGCACCACATCAGGCTTGATATAGTCGAGCAGACGCTGATAGTGCGTGATGACGATGCAACTAGTTTCTGGGGTCTTCAGCTTGTTGACTCCCTCTGCCACAATGCGGAGCGCATCGATGTCAAGACCAGAGTCGGTTTCATCCAATATGCTGAGGCGAGGCTCCAGCATAGCCATCTGGAAAATCTCATTACGCTTCTTCTCGCCGCCAGAGAAACCCTCATTGACGGAGCGATTGGCCAACTTATTATCCAGTTCCACCACGGCGCGCTTCTCTCGCATCAGTTTCAGGAACTCACTGGCACTTAGCGGTGGCAGTTGCTGATACTTACGCTTCTCATTCACGGCAGCACGCATGAAGTTCACCATGCTCACGCCCGGAATCTCCACAGGATACTGGAAGCTCAGGAAGAGTCCCTCATGGCTGCGGTCTTCTGGTGAAAGCTCCAGCAGATTCTTACCATAGAAGGTCACGCTGCCCTTCGTCACTTCGTAGGCAGGATTTCCCACCAGCACGGAAGATAGCGTACTCTTACCAGAACCATTCGGTCCCATGATGGCATGCACCTCACCTGGCTTTACCGTCAGGTTGATGCCTCTCAATATTTCTTTGCCAGCTACATTGGCATGTAAGTCTTTAATCTCTAACATTTCATTTAATTGAGAATTGAACATTGAGAATTATTCACATGAAAAATAATTCATAATTCATAATTCAAAAATCATCCTACGCTGCCTTCAAGGGAGACAGAGAGCAACTTCTGCGCTTCTACGGCAAACTCCATAGGCAGTTTATTGAGCACTTCCTTGGCATAGCCATTGACAATCAAGCCCACGGCATCCTCAGTGCTGATGCCACGCTGGTTGCAATAGAAGATCTGATCTTCGTTTATCTTGCTGGTAGTGGCCTCATGCTCCACTACGGCAGTCTCGTTGTGGATGTCCATGTAGGGGAACGTGTGAGCCCCGCATTTATCTCCCAGCAAGAGTGAATCACACTGGCTGTAGTTGCGGGCTCCTTCGGCCTTGGCAGCTACACGCACCAAGCCACGATAGGAGTTCTCACTACGCCCTGCAGAGATACCCTTGCTAACGATGGTGCTGCGCGTATTCTTTCCCAGATGAATCATCTTGGTACCCGTATCGGCTTGCTGGAAATGATTGGTCACCGCCACGCTGTAGAACTCAGCGGTGGAGTTGTCGCCCTGCAAGACGCAAGAAGGATACTTCCACGTGATGGCAGAACCCGTCTCTACCTGTGTCCAAGACAACTTGCTGCTGTTTCCACGCAGTTGCCCACGCTTAGTGACGAAGTTGTACACGCCGCCCTTACCCTCGGCATCGCCAGGATACCAGTTCTGCACCGTGCTGTACTTCACCTCTGCACGCTCATTCACCACGATCTCCACGATGGCGGCATGCAGTTGGTTCTCATCGCGCATAGGAGCGGTGCAGCCCTCCAGATAAGACACGTAGGCATCATCATCCGCCACGATGAGCGTGCGCTCAAACTGCCCCGTCATGCGGGCATTGATGCGGAAGTAGGTAGAAAGCTCCATCGGGCAACGCACCTCTTTCGGGATATACACGAAGGAACCATCGGAGAACACCGCCGAATTCAAGGCGGCAAAGAAATTATCGGTTGGCGGCACCACCGATCCTAAGTACTTGCGCACCAGATCGGGATGCTCACGCACGGCCTCACTGATAGAACAGAAAATAATGCCCTTCTCCATGAGCGTCTCCTTGAACGTGGTCTTCACAGAGACGGAGTCCATCACGGCATCTACCGCCATGCCCCCCAGCATCATGCGCTCTTCCAAGGGAATGCCCAACTTATCGAATGTCTTCACCAACTCCGGATCGAGTTCCTTAGACTGCCGTCCTTCCTTCTTCTTCGTTGGATCTGCATAGTAGGAAATGGCCTGATAGTCAATCTCAGGAATACGCAGATGCGGCCATGTGGGCATCTCCATCTGCTGCCATTGCCGAAACGCATTCAACCTAAAATCCAGCAACCATTCAGGCTCCCCCTTCTTCGAAGAAATCAGGCGCACCACATCTTCATTAAGGCCACGGTCGATAATCTCCGTATGCACATCGGTGGTAAACCCGTATTTGTATTTCTCCTCCGTCAGTTGGCGCACATAGTCGTTGCCAGATTTCAACTCACCCTCACTCATAATCAGTTCTAATCAAAAATAGTGACATCCGCCGCTTAGACAGCATTGATGATGTCATGTGTCAGTTCTTTGGCTACAGGTACGAAGATACCTGCAAAGTCGCCCAAAGGATAATATAACGCACTCTCTTCCTTGGCCTGGTTGCTGAGGATCTTGCCATTGGCGTCTATGTATTCCAAGACACCGATGAAAAGACTGGCCAGAATCAGGTACTTCAGTGCTCCTAAACCTGCGCCAAGCCAGCGATTCAGCCAACCTAAAGACACCACTTCCATGGCTTTGGTAAACAAGGAGGCCACAATGGTGAAAGCCAAGGGCACTGCTATCCAGATGGCTATGAAAGCAATGATCTGAGCAAAGGTCATACTATCCGTCAGTGTTCCTGAGATCTTTTCTGCTACAGGGATGTAGAGCATCTTGGCAGCCAACAGACCTACAACAAGGCCTGCCAGCGATGCCAACTGCTTCACGAAACCCTTCATCATGCCTATCACGGCACCCAGCAGGAACACTATCAGAATGATAATATCCAATGTATTCATAATTGCTTAAAGAGTCTGTTTAACTTCAATCTCCTCGTAGGTCTCTATCACGTCACCTGGCTTCAGGTCGTTGCATGCTACCAAGCTGATACCGCACTCGAAGTTGGTACCCACTTCCTTCACATCGTCCTTGTAGCGCTTCAGCGCATTGATATTTCCCGCAAAGATCACGATACCGTCACGTATCAGGCGTGCACGGTCTGAACGCTTCACCTTACCAGTCTTCACCATGGCACCTGCCACCATGCCCACCTTGCTGATGTTGAACACCTCACGCACTTCGATGGTAGCGGTCACCTGCTCCTTCAGTGTAGGAGCCAGCATACCTTCCATAGCAGCCTTCACCTCTTCGATGGCATCGTAGATGATAGAATACTTGCGGATGTCCACACCTTCCTGCTCTGCCAACTTAGCAGCTGCATTGGAAGGACGCACCTGGAAGCCCACGATGATGGCATCACTGGCAGCAGCCAGTGTGACGTCAGACTCAGAGATCTGACCTACGCCCTTATGAATGACGTTCACCTGAATCTTATCCGTAGAGAGCTTGATGAGTGAATCGCTCAATGCCTCCACAGAACCATCCACGTCGCCCTTGACAATGATGTTCAGCTCATGGAAGTCGCCAAGTGCCAAGCGGCGGCCTACCTCATCGAGGGTCAGCATCTTAGTGGTGCGCAGACCCTGCTCACGCTGCAGCTGCTCACGCTTGTTGGCTATCTCACGGGCTTCTTGCTCGGTCTCAAACACATGGAACGTATCACCGGCAGCAGGAGCACCATTCAAGCCCAGTATCAGCACTGGTTCTGAAGGACCTGCCTGCTTCAGCTTCTGGTTGCGCTCATTGAACATGGCCTTCACACGTCCGTAGCAAGAACCTGCCAGCACGATGTCGCCCATCTTCAGGGTACCGTTGCTTACCAGCACTGTAGCCAGATAGCCACGTCCGCGATCCAGTGAAGACTCGATGATAGAACCTGTAGCGCGGCGGTTAGGATTAGCCTTGAGGTCGAGCAATTCAGCCTCCAGCAGTACCTTTTCCATCAGTTCCTTCACACCGATACCCTTCTTGGCGCTGATGTCCTGACTCTGATACTTACCACCCCACTCTTCCACCATCATGTTCATGGCAGCCAGTTCTTCCTTGATCTTGTCAGGGTTGGCACCTGGCTTATCTATCTTGTTGATAGCAAATACGATAGGCACGCCTGCAGCCTGCGCATGGTTGATAGCCTCACGCGTCTGCGGCATCACATTGTCGTCGGCAGCCACGATGATGATGGCGATATCCGTCACCTTGGCACCACGGGCACGCATAGCGGTGAAGGCCTCGTGTCCTGGAGTATCCAAGAAGGTGATGCGGCGACCATCGTCCATTTTCACGTTGTAGGCACCGATGTGCTGGGTGATACCACCCGCCTCACCAGCGATCACGTTACTCTTGCGGATATAGTCCAGCAAACTGGTCTTACCATGGTCTACATGGCCCATCACGGTCACGATAGGCGCACGTGGCCGCAGGTCTTCCTCCTTGTCTTCTTCTTCCACAATGGCCTGAGAAACCTCGGCACTGACGTACTCTGTCTTGAAGCCAAACTCATCGGCCACCAGATTGATGGTTTCTGCATCCAGACGCTGGTTGATGCTCACCATGATACCCACGCTCATGCAGGTACCGATAACCTGCGTCACAGAGACGTTCATCATGTTGGCAAGCTCATTGGCCGTCACGAATTCGGTCAGCTTCAGGGTCTTGCTTTCTGCCAACTCCTGATTTTCCAGTTCCATCTGGCGTGTTTCTGCCAGTTCGCGTTTCTCCTTGCGGTATTTTGCACCCTTGCTCTTGCTCTTATTGGTAAGGCGGGCAAGGGTTTCCTTCACCTGACGTGCAACATCTTCCTCGTTGACATCCTGATGCGGAGTTATCTTAGACTTGAAGCGGTCTTTCTGGCGCTTGCCGCCATTCTGACCACCCTGGCCCTTATCCTCCTTGCGATTGGATTTACCCGCATTCTGGAAATTCTGCACATTGTTGATGTCCACTTTTCCGCCACCTATGCGGTTGCGCTTCTTCTTCGCCGTATTCTCACCGCCCCGAGCCTCACCTTGCTGACGCTTGCCGTCATCATGTCGGATTTCCTTCATGATGGCTTCCTTCATCTGCTTACGCTGGTCTTGGCGCTGCTTCTCTTTCTCGGCACGCTCTTTCTTGCGCTCCTCCTTCGATTTCTTCTTAGGACGTGTCTGCTGATTCAGTGCAGCCAAGTCTATCTGTCCTATGACATTGATCTTAGAGGTGATGCCTTCACCTTCCAGACGGAACACCTCTTCCTTCGGAGCTTCAGCAGCAGGGGCTTCCACTGCAGGGGCCTCCTTAGGAGCCTCCACTGCGGGAGCTGGCTTTGCAGGAGCTTCTTCCTTGACGGGAGCAGCCTCCACAGGCTTAGGCTCTGGCTTCTCCACCTTCTCAGCCTTCTCCGCTGGTTTCTCCACAGGCTTTTCTACTGGCTTCTCCACAGGAACCTCTTCCTTTTTCACAGGGGCATCTGCAGGTTTCTTCACTTCAGGCTTAGCCTCTGGAGCCGTGCGCTGGTTGAGCTTATCCAGGTCTATATGCCCCACAGGCTTAAAGCGAGGCTTTGAGTCCTCGGGCACCACGGTCTTGATCTCCACTGACGCAGGTTTCTTCTCTTCCACCTTCTGAGCAGGCTCTGCAGGCTTCGCAGGAGCAGCCTTCACAGGAGCAGCCTTTTGCTGTGCGGTTCTGCTTTCCTGTTGCTGCTGTACACGTTGCCAGGTCTTCCCCAGACGCTCGCTTTGCTGCTTCAGGTCCTTGTCGCTCTGGAACTCCTTCTTCAGCAAGTCGAACTGCTCTTCGGTAATTTTCGTATTAGGATTCTCCTCCACGGAAAACCCCTTCTTCTGCAGAAACTCTACGGCCGTAGAGATCGACACGTTTAAATCTCTTGTAACTTTATTCAGTCTAATCGTCATCAGCAATCCTTTCTTTTTTACTCCTCTTCAAACTCACGGCGCAAGATGTTCAGCACCTCATCCACAGTCTCTTCTTCGAGGTCAGTTTTCTCAATTATCATATCACGCGGAGCATTCAGGGCTGCCTTGGCAGTCTCGATGCCCATGTCTTGGAATGCATCAATGATCCAGTCATCGATTTCATCGCGGAATTCATCCAGCATGATGTCTTCCTCTTCTGGGTTGGTACCCTGCAACTCACGGTAAACATCGATGGTATAGCCCGTCAGCATGCTGGCCAACTTGATGTTCAGACCGCCCTTACCGATGGCAAGTGATACCTCTTCAGGTCTCAGATAGACATCGGCACGCTTCTCTTCCTCATTGAGTCTGATGCTGCTTACCTGTGCAGGACTCAGTGCACGCTGGATGAAGAGCTGGGTATTATTGGTGAAGTTGATCACGTCGATGTTCTCGTTTCTCAGCTCACGCACGATGCCATGGATGCGGCTTCCCTTCACACCTACGCAGGCACCTACAGGGTCGATGCGATCGTCATAGCTCTCCACGGCTATCTTGGCACGCTCACCAGGGATGCGGGCAATGCGCTTGATAGTGATCAGTCCGTCATTAATCTCAGGCACTTCAAGTTCGAAGAGGCGCTGCAAGAATGTAGGACTGGTGCGGCTCAGTATGATCTTCGGGTTGTTGTTCTGGTTCTCCACGCGCTCCACCACGGCACGCACGGTTTCGCCCTTACGATAGAAGTCGGTAGGAATCTGCTCCTGCTTAGGCAGCAGCAGGTCGTTGTTCTCATCGTCTACCAGCAAGATCTCCTTCTTCCAGATCTGGTAAACCTCGGCGCTAACCAACTGTCCCACGCGGTCTATGTACTTGGCATAGAGGGAGTCTTTCTGCAGTTCCAGGATCTTTGCAGCCAAGGTCTGGCGCAAAGTCAGGATAGCACGACGGCCGAACTTACTGAAATCCACCTGATCTGTAAACTCCTCACCCACTTCGTAGCTGTCGTCCACCTTCTGAGCCTCGGAGAGTGCTACCTGCGTATTGGTATCCGTCACCTCACCATCAGGCACCACCTCACGGTTGCGTCTGATCTCCAAGTCGCCCTTGTCAGGGTTCACTATCACGTCATAGTTCTCATCACTTCCGAAGATTTTAGCAATCACACTGCGGAAGCTCTCCTCCAGCACATTCACGAGTGTAGCTGTGTCCAGATTGTCCTTGTCCTGACGGAAGGTCTTGAAAATGTCCATCAGGGATTCTGTTTCCTGTTTCTTTGCCATTTCTGCTATTTGAATTTAATTATTTGTTTCACGTAATCTGTCTCGGCATGGGTGAATGTCAGCTGCTGCTCCACCAGTTTAGGGCGCTTCATGCCTTCTTCCTTCACCTTCACCCGTGTAGTCAGGGTGAAGCCGTTCTCATCGGCTGCCTGGAGCGTTCCCGTCAGCTTGCGTCCGTCACGGGTCTTCACTTCCACCTCCTGACCTACGCAATTCTCAAACTGTCGCTGTACTTTCAACGGCTGCCCGATACCGGCAGAGCCCACCTCAAGGTCGTAGTCGTCCATTTCACCATCCAACTTAGACTCGATAAACTGACTCAGGGCCACGCAGTCTTCTATCCATACGCCTTCCTTCTGGTCTATCTCCACGGTAATTTTGTTGTCGGCACCTATCTGAAGGTCCACCAAGAAGTAGTCCTTACCCTCCAGCCATTCGTTTACCACACGCTCGATTTGATCTTTTGTTATCATTCGCTTTTTGTTTAAAAATAAAAATGAGGAGCTCTCAGCCCCTCATCAACTCAAACTTTCCGCTGCAAAGATAGGGATTTTCTGCATAAAAACAAAAAGTATTAGAAAAAAACACTACCTTTACGGGGTAAAATAACTAAAAAATGAGACTAAAACATCTACAAACCAACCGCCAGTTCATGCTTGGCAACACCATCGTCTTCGTTGGTGTGATATTCGTCGTGGTGCTTTTCGTCTACCTCAGCCTCCGTATGCAGGCGCAGAAGAGTGACACGCACTACTACACTGAAATCTATAACATCGCCCTGGAAGAAGGCTTCGCGGGCGGGGCCTATACGGTCTATGTGAACGACAGCATCCTCTTCGACGGAGCCATTGCGGGCACGCAGGCACTGGAAGTGAAGCGCTTTGCCGAGGAGAGCTCCCTGCTCATCGTAGATAAGGCCACGGAGCAGGTATCCATCTTCGAGCTGCCTACCGATGGCGGCACTTTCCGCTTCGCCAAGAAAGACGGTGAGGTGGTGCAAACCAATCCCTGATTACTAAATAATAAGAAGATATGAGAACAAGAAGACTATTGGCGAGCTGCCTCATCATGCTGATGACTGCCCTGTGCAGCGTTACTTGGGCACAGCCATTGCCTCGCGCAGAGGCTCCTAAAGTGGTGAAGAAAGCCATGAAGAAGTATTTCAAGGCGGTAGATAAGGAGAAGCAAGACCTGCACAGCATCATGGTGGTGCAGCATGGGCAGGTGCTCTCTGCCACATGGCGCAGCGAGGGACAGGAGAATCTGCCTCACGCCTTGTGGTCTGTGAGTAAGACGTTCACTTCTACGGCCGTAGGACTGGCCATCAGTGAGGGGAAGCTGAAGCTGACGGATAAACTGATCTCGTTCTTCCCTGATAAACTGCCAGAGGTGGTAAGCGACAATCTGAAGGCCATCACCGTGCGCGACTTGCTCACCATGAACTGCGGGCATGACACTGATCCTACGAGCAGCATCCGCAATGTGGAGGGCAACGACTGGGCAAAGGCTTTCCTCGCCTATCCAGTGGAGCACAAGCCTGGCACGTTCTATTGCTACAACAGCTTGGGCACCTACATGCTCTCTGCCATCGTGCAGATAGTCACGGGCGAGAAGGTGGTAGACTACCTCTACCCACGCCTGTTCCAACCTCTGGGCATCGAGAAGCCCCACTGGGATGAGAGTCCGCAGGGCATCAATACAGGCGGATGGGGGCTCTACCTGAAGACCGAAGATCTGGCTAAGATGGGGCAACTGCTACTTCAGGGCGGCAAGTGGAACGGCCGACAGCTGGTGCCAGAAGCGTGGATCAAGGAAGCCTCATCGGCACAGGTGCCTTGCCAACCCGCAGGCATGAAGCCCGATCAAGTGGAGAAGGCCGGTCTCACCAAGGAGAACAGCGACTGGGTGCAGGGCTATGGCTACCAGATGTGGCGCTGCCGTCACAATGCCTTCCGTGCCGACGGAGCCAATGGCCAGTACATCCTCGTGCTGCCCGATCAAGATGCCGTGATAGCCGTGACTGCCAACATCGGCAATATGCAGGGGGAGATCAACCTCATCTGGGACTATATCCTGCCAGCTCTGCGGCAGAACTGATCACCCATTCTTCAGGCGCTCTTCCTCCAAGTCTACATTGCGTACAAACTGGCGTATGATCTCCTCGCTGATTTCGGGGTGCTCGCGATTGATGTGGTAGAGCAGCATGCGCTGCTTCTGACAGAGCTTATAGAAGTATTTCTTGTCCTCTTCCTTAGTAGGCATGATTTTCTTCTTTTGGCTCAGTTCGTCTTCCCAGTACTCTGTCAGATAGTCCACCAGCGTCTGCTCTTCTGTGGTGGTGGCAGGGTGTCGCTGTATGTACTCGAGGCTCCACTGCGATAGCTCCATCTGAATGAGCCTGCGGGCAGTGTCTTCTGGGATGTGGTCGTTATACTCAGGAAACTTCACCCGCTTCAGGAGGGCAGAGAGCGTGGAACCCTGCAGCAGCAGGGTGATCAGTATGATGATGAACGTGAGATACAGCACCAAATGGCGGTGTGGGAAAGGTTCGCCAGTAGCCTCTACCACTAGGGGGATAGACAGGGCTGCAGCCAGAGCCAGCACACCACGCATGCCACTCCAACCCACTATGCAGCAGGTAGGAAGGTCGAAGAGGAACTTACGGTTGAGGTCACCGTTCAGCTTCCCGCATAGCCAGGAGAACACCATTATGGCCAGTGAAGTGCCAAAGCGCACCACGATGATCAACGCTGTCAGCGCCACACCCCACAGCGTGACTGTTACCAGACTGAGTCCCTCCTGCTCTATGCCACTCACCACCTCAGGCAGGTCGAGTCCCAGCAGAAGGAAGGCAAATCCGTTGAGCAGGAACGCAAAATTGCGCCACACGTTCAGGCCCTGAATACGTGTCTCACTGTCGAGTATCTTCACATTAGAATAGCCCAGCATCATGCCACCGCTCACCACTGCCAGCACGCCCGATGCCCCTATGGCCTCGCCTATCAGATACATGATGTATGGAGCTATGAGACTCAGCACTATAGACACCTTGGTATCTGTGCGCAGCCAGCGCATCAGCTTCACCAGCGCCATCGTCACCAGCAAGCCCACGCCTACACCACCCAGCACCATCCAGAGAAAAAGGAGCGAAGCCTGCCCCGCATCAAACGACCCCGTAGCCACAGCCACTAGGGCGAAGCTGAACACTATCAGAGAGGAGGCATCGTTGAGCATACTCTCCGTCTCTATGATGGTAGATACACGGCTGGGTACCTTCACATATTTCATTATCACGTTGGCACTCACAGCATCAGTAGAGGCCACGATGCCACCCAGCAAGAAGCCCGTCGACAGTGATATGCCTGGTATCAGCCATACAGCCAGCAGGGCCACCGACAGGGCCGTGAGCAGCACCAGCAGGAAGGCGTAGCTCAAGATGATGCGCCACCAGTTGCGCATCTCCTTCACAGACACGCTCATCGCACTTTCATAGAGCAATGGCGGCAGGAATATGATAAGGATCAGTTCAGGATCCAATGTGATTTTAGGCAAACCCGGGATAAGACCCACAACCAGACCGAACAACACCAGCAATACGGGATAAGCAATCTTCAGTTTACTGCCCAGCATGGTGAGCAATGAGATTACTACAATCATCGAGATGACATAAATGGCAAAACTCTCTATCATTTTCTTCTGCTTCTTAGATTCCGACTGCAAAGTTATACAAAAAAACGGGAGAAAAGCCAAATTCATTTGTCTTTTAAAAGACACCCACATTTCAATTTCAGATTTCAGTTATTTTTCAGCCCCCCCCATTTTGGGGCAAAATTTACCCTTCTGTGAGTACATCTATATATTGTTTATATTATATAATATATATACATATATATATTATATAATATAACTTCTATACACATCTGCCCGAAGCCAGAATAAGCACGCAGAATAACTGAAATTGAAATTGAAATGGGCTTATGAATAACTGAGGGCTCAACTGCATATTTATGCAATTCTGAGAGGGGTACAAAAGGCCTCCCCCATGCAGAAATTTAAACTTTCAGGTGAGGGCGTAAAAATTTCTCCGTGAGGAAAGTAAAATCTCCTCACGAGAGGGGGTATATACATTGTGCTTGTATAACCGCATATTTATGCAGTTTCCCTGAAAAAGCTTCATTTCAATTTCAATTTCAATTATTTTGTGCATACATCTATCCCAAACCTTAACTACTTTGAAAAAAAGGAAGAACTTTGGAAAAACGTTATTCAGTTGGCAGTATGCGTAATCCGCCCCATACCCGTTCACTTTCCGGGGGCTCTTCAAGGCCCCAATGAGGTATGAAAAAGCCTCTTTTTGATGTCCATTCATTCAGAAAAAGAATGAAAGAGTGGACATTATGGACATTGAAACGACATTTTTCCGGCTGATGCCCGTTCACCTCCAAAGCGGAGGCGCGGAAGCGGCCTTTTTCCGCCCCATGCCCGTTCAATCGGAGCAAGGTTACGAATCTTTTCCGCCCGATACCCATTCACTGGAAGGACGGGCTGACGCCATCGACATCGTCTCTTTTCCGGAGTATGCCCGTTCAGTCGTGGCGGGGAGTCAGGTATCCTCAGCCTTTTTCCGCTCCATATCCGTTCACTCTTTGGTGCTATACACCTATCTTTGTACTGGGGAATCAACAAACACCAGTACATATATGGCAGGAACAGTAAAGGAAATGAGCCTAAT
>CALAEY010000108.1 GCA_937891085.1 uncultured Prevotellaceae bacterium
ATTTTGGGCATCGAATCTACAATAGAAACCTATCGGCTGGTTGCGGATAATCATTTTAAACATTCATAATTCATAATTGGGAATTAGAGTGGACATAAGGGAGACGATTCCTGTTAGGAGGTCGCATATCGTGACAGAACAGGGAGAGGATGGCTGCTTGGTGCTGGCCTATCCTCGCTTTCCATATCGCTGGCTCAATAAGCTCTTCCCTATGCTTTCTACTTATATTCATGTGCCTCTTGAAAAGTATGGCTCAGAAATCTGGAATTCGATAGATGGTCATAGCACTGTGGACGAAATAGCAGAGCGCATCGCTAAGCAATTCCCTGAAGAGCAGGATATCAAAAATCGGGCAGTTACCTACATCCAGCAACTGCACAAAGATAAATTCATCTGGCTGAAATATTAATTTTTTTTTTTGCAACATTGTTGTTTTGTGGTTATCTTTGCCTCAAAAATAACGAATTGTAACTATTATGAAGAAGATTATTGTAATTTCATTTTTGGTCTTTTGGGCTTCAGTAAGTTTTTGGGGAACTGCAAAGAATAATAAGCGTTATGTTTATAGTGTTGTAAACGCAAATGTGGAAGCATTGGCATCGTTGCCCATGTTATCTTTGGAATGTGATAATTATAGTTTAGTCATTATATGCCATAAGTATTGCAGTAAATGTGGAACAGATTGGGTGGCAAATGGAGGAACGGGTAATGCTGGAGATTTTTATGGTACTTGCACATGTGGAAAAGAATACAACTAATATTGCTCACAGGATGTTTATTAGTGTCTTGCGCTAAACATAAAGACTACGAAGAACCAGTCTTTAAGACATCCTATTCACTAGAAAGTGAGATTATTGCTTCGGGAGATAGCTTAATGACACGCTATGTCTATGGCTTGTATGTTGATAATCAATATGCCTATATTTTAGCTTTGAGTGAAGATTATTGGCTGCAGGTACGTGATAAAGAGACAGGGGCTTTAATTTGTCGTGGCGTTCATAGTGGGCAAGGACCAGGTGAAGTTATTTTTGGATACCAATTGCGATATAATGCTGTTGATGATGCCTTAGAGATTTTTGACAAGCACCAGTATAAAGTGGTATCTTATAAAATGAATACAGCCTCGAAGAGCCTTGACCTGATAAGAGAGAATTATTTCACGGATTATGATGGCGTGGTAAGGAATGCTTATCATTTATCCGAGAATCAATGGCTGGTAGAAGGGCAACTTTCCACAAAAGAAAGCGGACGTTACTTGTTGTGGGATGGTAAGGATGTAACTGCAGAATATAGCCAGCATATTACGGAAACAGATGACTATCTGAAAGACATGCTGATTGAGGTTACGTCTAAGGTCTCAATATCTCCAAAAGGGGATAGATTGGCTATAGGTACTGTTTATGGGGGAATCTTAGAACTTTTTTCTATAGGCAGTGATATTAAGCGCGTGGGTAGGGGCATTTTTTATGAGCCTAAGGTTGATTTGGTGGATGGTAATATGCGTCCAAGAGATGATACGGTTTTTGGCTTTGCTGATATAGAAGCAACAAATGATGAAGTGTACGCAGTATTAATGGGAACTACCGATCCTAATAAATATGACGTAATTTGCACCTTTGGCTGGAATGCGCAAGGGAAAATTCGATATCAAGCAGATTGTCAAGTCTTTAAATTAGCGAACATACCAGTTGTCGAAGGGATATTATATGCCATCTCAATATCGGAAGATGATTTTAATCTTGTTAAAATGAAATTACCTTCCTCCTAACTCTAAGTTCTAATCTCTAAACTCTAAACTCTAAACTCTAAACAAATCACTCCCTATCCACTTTCACCAGTGCTCCAGTATCACCGTCAAAGAGTACGGTGGTAGTGGCATTCTTGTTGAAAAGTGAGGCAGCAAGGTATTCTACACTGCCCAACTGGGTGATGGGGAGCTCCTCCTTGAAGAGCTGTGACTGCTTGAAGGTCAGCGTCACTAAGGCTTTGCCAGGCACATTGTAGGCGATGCCCGTCAGTTCCTTCTTGTTCTTGGCTGCTTCCTCTGGCGATTGTGGGGTTATCAGGCCTTGATTGGCCACAGAGATATAGGCAGGTTCGCCTGCTAAGTCATCGCTCTCAAGGACACCCAACTTCTGCGAGAAGCGGAATGCTACCTTGTTGGCTGCCATCTCAGGGTCGATGCGGAAGGTGAATGTCTGGCTTTCAGTAGTGGTGACACCTGTGAACAGCTCTGTCAGCACTTCCTCCTGCAAGTTTAGATTGTCCAGCATAATCTGGAGCTGGGCACCATCTTTGGGCAGATTGTCAGCCTCACCACGCACCAGCGTGTTCTTGCTGTCACGGATGTTGTAGATCTCCTGTGCCACCAACTCGGCCATCTTAGCTGTAGAACTGGCTTCAAGGATTTCCTCCGTGAAGAAACTGCGGGCATCGGGCTTGGCTTTCTGCGGAGCAGCTGCAGAGCCTGTCGTCTCTGCTCTCTTTCCGCTGAAAGGCAGGTTGATGGAGTAGATGGTACCCTCTGCTGTGAGTTCCATGAGCGGAGCCACCGTCTTATCCTTCAACTCTACGAAGTAAACTTTCTCCTTATCTGCCACGCCAATGCTGTGTACAGAGGCCTCTTCGAGTGTCCAGTATTCAGATGCCTGCGTCTGTACATCGCTCATGTGTAGGTAGAGGTCGGCATACTTGCAGAACTCTCCAGGCTTGAACGTATGCTTGGTGGCTGCGACCTGGATTTCCAGTTGCGACTTTGGCAGCATGTAGGTCACTCCATATTTCTTGCCATACATCATACCGGCAGTGACGGCAGTCTGAGCCTGCATGGTGGCTGTCAGCATCAGGCCGCCCAGTGTGGCGATAAGTAGCTTTTTCATCTTCTTAGTGTCTTTAAATTAGTGTTACTTCACAAACTTCACGCATACCACTTGGCTGACGTGGATGTCTTGCTTGGTGTCTTTCAGCAAACCTGTTTTAGGATTGATTTCATATACTTGTATCACATCGCTGTCACGACAAGCGCAAAGCAGGTACTTGCCATTAGGGGTGATGTTGAAGTTACGTGGATGAATGCCAGTCAGTTGGTAGCCCACCTTGGTCAGTGTGCCGTCAGCAACCACAGAGAAGATAGAGATACCGTCTTCCTTAAGGCGATGACTGGCATAGAGGAACTTCCCACTAGGACTGAGGTGGATGTCTGCCCCACCACGGGCGCCAGCGTCACTGCCATTGATCACCTGCTTAGGCGTCAGTCGGCCATCGGCATAGTCCATCACGGTGATGTCATCCGAAAGCTCGCCCACCACATAGGCATGCGTTCCATCGGCACTGAACTCAATATGACGAGGGCCATAGTCGGCATTCAGCGTAGTGACCACCTCGCTCTCAGTAGGACGCAGAGCATTGGCAGAAAGATCGAAGCGGATGATGCGATCAGCACTGAAATCAGTAGCAAAGATATACTTCCCGTCAGGACTGAAATACGTGCAGTGCACATGAGGTGTCTCTTGGCGAGTGAGGTCTGGTCCGCCAGTCGTACCACAGAACACCGTATCTGCAGGCAGCAGGGAACCATCAGCAGCTATGGGGAACACCGTCATGGAACCACCTGTATAGTTGGCCGTCACAACCATCTTTCCATTAGTGCCGATATAGCAAGGATCCTCGCCAAACGTCAGTTGCGTATTGAGATACGTCAGCTTTCCTATTCCCCTTTCATAGCGATAGGCATTCAGCGCAGCAGTGGTGTCGGAAGTTTCCGTCACGGCATACACCAATGACCCGTCAGCCGAAGGAATCACGTATGACGGATTCACTACCTTGGCAGAGTCGAGTAGGGTAGCCTTGCCATTCGCTTGATCGAAGCGGAAAGTATAGATGCCCTCACTGCCCTTGCCAGTATATGTTCCCACCAGCATGTCCAGTTCGTCAGGCACATGGCTTGCTGGCTGGCAAGCCATCATGCCCAGACACAAGATCCCTGCAAAGAAAAGTTTCCACCTCATAATTATATAATGTTTAATGTTTAATGTTCAATGTTTTAATGTCCTCCACCAGCTTATCCACTTTCTCCTCTTCCGTGTTCCATGCACAAACGAAGCGGAAAGCATCCTTCTCCTCATCTACTGGTCCCCAGTACTCGAAGCCCCACTTCTGGCTCAATGCCTCCTGCTGCGCATGCGTCAGGATAGGGAATACTTGGTTGGTATGAGAGTCTGTCAGCATAGGGAAGCCATTCTCCTTGAAAGCCGTAGCAATCTTCTTCGCCATCTTGTTGGCATGACGTGCCAGATTCCAATACAAATCCTCCTTGAACAGCTCGTAGAACTGCAAGCCCAGGATCCAACCCTTAGCTAATAATGCTCCACGCTGCTTCATCACCATGTCGTAATCCTCACCCAGTTTAGGGTCATTGAAGATGACAGCCTCACCCATCAGTGCCCCGTTCTTGGTACCACCGATGTAGAACACATCAGTCAGTTCTGCAAAGTCGTGCAGCGTCAGATCGTTACCTTCAGCTGTGAGGGCGCTGCCCATACGGGCACCGTCGCAGAAGAAATACAGGTTGTGCTTCTTGCAAAAGTCGTGCAGAGCCTTCAGTTCAGCGCGTGTATAGATGGTTCCAATCTCCGTTGAATCAGAGATATAAACCAGTTTCGGCTTCACCACATGTGGGCGCTCCTTATATTGCATCAATACCTTCTCCACGTGGGTAGGCGTAAGCTTTCCGTCAGGTGTGTCGATGGTGATCACACGGTGTCCAGTAGCTTCAATAGCCCCCGTCTCGTGTACGAAGATATGTCCTGTATTGGCGCAGACAGCCGCCTCTGCCGATTTCAGCAGGGAGCTTATCACACTCATGTTGGCCTGTGTACCGCCCACTACGAAGAAAACCCTTGCCCAAGGGTTGCCTATCTTGATGCGGAGCAGATGACGGGCACTCTTACAAATCTCATCAAATCCATAGCCAATGTGTTGGTCGAGGTTAATCTCTGACATGCGCTTCATGATATTAGGATGCGCAATCACTGAATAGTCGTTTACAAATCCGTACATAGTTAAAGAATAATTATTTTGAGGACAAAGATACATTTTTTATTGAAAAGTAGTATATTTGCAGTCGAAAATCTGTTTCTACTGGGGTTGTTTGGTTTTGACAGCGGGTAGAAGGGATGTGTAAGCATGCAGTGCATCGTGTGATTGGCACTTAAATCTCAGTCCTCAAAAAATTAATTGGCGAGAATAACTACGCTCTTGCTGCTTGATCGAAGTTCAGTAAATCGAGCTTAATCCCGGCACAAGGTGCTGGGACAAGACATCACTCAGGAACTCTTGCTCCGAAGTAGCCTGATCAAGTGGTGCAGTCAAATCGGGGATAGTCTCCACGGGCCTTGACGTGTAGATGAAATTTTAAAGGATAAGGCGTGGATTGGCTGTCTTGGGTCTGTCTGCGCTCGAAAACCAAACCAAGAATAAGCATGTAGAAAGCTCATTTGTTCCTCGTTTGGACGCGGGTTCGACTCCCGCCAGCTCCACCTATAGAAGGGAGGCATCTGGTTTCAGGTGTCTCCCTTTATGTTGCCTATAAGTCTTTTTTAACATTCAGCACCCTTGCATTTCTGCCCCAAAATGTTTGCATTCAGAAAATAAGATTGTACTTTTGTGGGTTATGAAACCTTAAATAAAAAGATATTATCAATGAAGAGTTTAGTGTATTTTCTTTCTGCAGCGATGCTGACTTTGGGACTGAGTGCGTGTGGTGGCGATTCAGATTCGCCTACTAATAAACCTGTTGACCCTCAGCCTACACCACAGAAACCAGAGACTCAACCTACGGAAGAAACCAAAACCTTCGTGGCAGGTGCCGATATCAGTTGGGTGACCGAGCAGGAGGCCGATGGCGTGAAATTCTATAATGCAGCAGGGCAGGAGCGTGACTGCTTCGCCTTAATGAAAGAGATAGGTATGGACGCCGTGCGTCTGCGTGTGTGGGTAGATCCACAAAGCTATGGCTATGGCGCTTGGAGCGACAAGGCCGATGTGGTGGCAAAGGCTGTGCGGGCTAAGAATGCAGGATTGGATGTGATGATCGACTTCCACTACAGCGACTTCTTTGCAGACCCAGGCCGTCAGGAAACGCCTAAGGCATGGGAAGGCCTCTCTCTCGATGCATTGAAGCAGAAAGTGGCAGAGCATACCAAGGATGTGCTCAGCGCACTGAAGGCCCAAGGGGTGACTCCAAAGTGGGTGCAAGTGGGCAATGAGACCAGAAACGGCATGATGTGGCCAACGGGACAGTTTTGGACAGACAGCGGAGATACGCCAAACGGTTGGAGCAACTATGTGGCACTGACCAATGCAGGATATGATGCTGTGAAGGCCGTGTTTGCAGAAGCTATCGTCATCATCCATCTGAACAATGCATGGCAGGATGCCGATTGGTGGTTTAAGAAATACAAGGACCTGGGTGGCAAGATGGATATGATAGGTCTGTCGCACTACCCACAGACAGAGGCAGATAAGACTTGGGCACAGATGAACCAGTTGGCTATCAGTCAGATTAAGACGCTGGCCAACAACTATAAAGTGAAGGTAATGGTGACGGAGGTTGGCGTGAAGTCTGCTAATGAAACAGAAGCAGCTAGGGTTCTTAAAGCATTCATGGATGAGGCTCGAAAGACGGAGCAGTGTGTTGGTGCGTTCTACTGGGAACCTCAGGTTTATGGTGAGTGGCGCCCCAGCTACTACGTACCTCTGGGATGGAATGCCTACGATCAAGGCGCCTTTACCTCTGAAGGTAGGCCAGCTCCATGTATGGATGCATTCAAATAAGGATCCCTAATATAATATAAGGTGTCATCTGGAAGTGGCATTTTGGGGCATAGATTTGACAAAATGCAATCGTTTGCGCCTATGCACTCTATTTTTAGGGGGTGAATGTTTGACAAAAAAGATAAAGATACGTACTTTTGACGCAAATTGACGAAGTAGGGATACTTCTTGATACTAAGAGAGAAACATTTAAATAGAAACATTAAATCTGATAAATGCATGAATGAAGTTAAGCTTGGAACCTTCCGTAGGTTCCTGACCCTATTCTTGGGGCTGATTCTGACTGTAGGCGTTTATGCACAAAACATCACCGTGAAAGGCCACGTGAAAGACACAGCGGGCTTTGAAGTGATAGGTGCAAACGTCGTGGAGAAAGGTAATCCTACCAATGGTGTGGTTACCGACTTGGATGGTAACTTTACACTGACAGTTCCTGCTGGTGCAACGCTCTCCATCTCCTTTATTGGCTATGTGACACAAGAGGTGTCGGCTGCTCCTGAAGTAATGGTAACTCTGCAAGATGACTCTCAGATGCTGGAGCAGGTGATTGTCATCGGCTATGGTACCGCTAAGAAGAATGACTTGACAGGTTCTGTGACGGCTATCAAGCCTGATGAGATGAACCGCGGTCTGGTAACGAACGCACAGGATATGATGGCTGGTAAGATAGCCGGTGTGAATGTCACCTCCGATGGTGGTACACCTGGTGGCGGTTCTACTATCCGTATCCGTGGTGGTGCCTCACTGAGTGCATCAAACGACCCTCTGATCGTGATCGACGGTCTGGCAATGGATAACAGTGGTGTGCAGGGTCTGAGCAACCCACTGGCTATGGTGAACCCGAACGATATCGAGAGCTTCACCGTGCTGAAGGATGCTTCTGCAACCGCCATCTACGGTTCTCGTGCTTCTAACGGTGTGATCATCATCACCACGAAGAAGGGTTCTAAGAGCGGCAAGATTCGCTTGGCTTACAACGGTAACGTATCTGCCAGCACCATCAAGAATCGCTTGGAGGTGATGGATGGCAATGAGTTCCGCTCTTTTGTCAACAATCTCTATGGTGAAGGCAGCGACCAAGCTTCACATCTGGGCAGTGCTAATACCGATTGGCAAGACCAAATCTATCGCACAGCCATCAGTACCGACCACAACCTCACAGCTACGGGCAACATTGCAGGTATGCCATTCCGTGCTTCTGTAGGTTACACAAACCAAAACGGTATCATCAAGACTTCTGAATTTGAGCGTTACACAGGCTCTGTGAACTTCTCACCTTCATTCCTTGAAGATCATCTGACCTTCAACGTGAATGCTAAGGGTATGTACGCTAAGAACCGTTATGCTGACGGTGGTGTGGTGGGTGCCGCATTGACTTATGACCCAACGCAGCCTATCTACAACAATGATCCTAACTATGTGACCTCATTCGGTGGCTATCAGCAGTGGACCAGCACCAATGCCTTTGGTGACCCTACTTGGCCATTGGCATTCAACTCACTGGCTCAGGCCAACCCTGTGGCTACCCTGAAATTCCAGAACAACCGTGCCGTGAGTAAGTCATTGATTGGCAATATCGAGATGGACTATAAGTTCCATGGCTTTGAGGATCTGCGTTTCCATGCCAATGGTGGTATGGACCTCTCTACTGGTAAGCAGAATAATGATGTGGATCCACGCAGTGCAGGTAGTAACTATTATGGCTACACTGGCGTAGATAAGACTGATAAGTACAACCTGCTGTTCAGCTCTTACCTGCAGTATGCCAAGGAATTCACTGAGAATCACAACTTCGACATCATGGCTGGTTATGAGTGGCAGCACTTCCATCGTAAAGGTACCAACCAGGGTTGGGGATGGATTCCTGCTACCAACAGTGATCCTGCTTTGCAGAACACTAAATATAATGAGGTGAACCGAGAGTGGGCCGCTGAGAGCTACTTGGTTTCATTCTATAGCCGTCTGAACTACACGCTGCTGCAGCGCTATATGCTGACTGCTACGTTCCGTGCCGATGGTTCTTCTAAGTTCAACAAGGACAACCGTTGGGGTTACTTCCCATCAGTTGCACTGGCATGGAAGATCAATGAGGAAGCCTTTGTAAAGGATATCGACTGGATCAGCGACTGGAAACTCCGTCTGGGTTATGGTCTTACTGGTCAGCAGGAAGGTATCGGTGAGTATAGCTACTTCGCTTCATACGTAGCCAACCGTGAGCATGCGTTCTATCCAGTGATAGGCGATGGCGTTACTTCTCGTCCAAATGCCTATAATGACAACCTGACTTGGGAAAAGACCACTACTTGGAATGCTGGTATGGACTTCGGTATCCTGAACGGTCGCTTCACTGCTGCACTTGACTTCTATCATCGTAATACCAAGGATCTGCTTCAGTCAGTTCCTGTGGCTGCAGGTTCTAACTTCAAGAATACTGTAATGGCCAACGTGGGTTCTCTGAAGAACACAGGTTTGGAATTTTCTATCGGTGGTAAGGTGATTCAGGCACGTGACTTCATCTGGGATGTTCAGTACAACGTGACTTGGAACAAGAACAAGATTACTTCTATGACTGTAGGTGAGGCCGCTCCTGGCTATTACCTGCCAACAGGCTACATCGCAGGTGGTACAGGTAACTCCGTACAGGCACAGGCCGTAGGTCATCCAGCTTATAGCTTCCTGGTTTACCAGCAGGTATATGATGAGAATGGCAAGGCCATCGAGAATGAGTACGTAGATCGTAACGGTGACGGCATCATCAGCGACTTGGATCGCTACTACTACAAGAAGCCTGCTGCTGACGTGCTGATGGGTCTGTCTTCTAAGATGATCTGGAAGAACTGGGACTTCAGCTTCTCTCTGCGTGCCAGCCTGAACAACTACGTATTTAATAATGTGGAGAGCAACAACTCCAATCAGGGTAAGGCTGCTGTCTATGCACAGAGCGGTTTCTTCAGTAACTTCGTTACCCGCCACTTGGATAAGGGCTTCCAGGGTGTAGGAAACTACTTCATGAGCGACATGTTCGTACAGAACGCTTCCTTCCTGAAGGTAGACAACGTCACGCTGGGTTACAGCTTTGACAATCTGTTTAAGCGCGGCATCAACGGCCGTGTGTATGCTACGGTGCAGAACGTGTTGACCATCACTAAGTACAAGGGTCTCGACCCAGAAGTAGGCGGTGGTATAGACAACAACTTCTACCCACGTCCTTTGGTATCAATGCTGGGACTTAGCCTTAATTTCTAACCCTTTAAAGACATTGAAGATATGAATATTCTAACTAAATACACGAAGACACTGCTGCCTGTAGCAGCACTTTTCCTGACTCTGGGATTGGCTTCTTGCACGGGTGACCTTGATGTGGATCCTACCATCGACAAGAGTACCTCCATGGAGTTCAATCGTGATGCCGTGTTCAATAAAATCTATGGTAACATGGCCCTTACAGGTCAGAACGGCCCTGCGGGTGATCAAGATATCGCCGATATAGATGAAGGTACCTCTGATTTCTTCCGTCAGATATGGAACATGAATGAGTTGACTACCGATGAGGCTATCTGTAGCTGGGGTGACCCTGGTATTCCAGAGTACAACTTCAATACTTGGGATGCTTCTCATGGTATGATCACTTGCGAGTATTATCGTCTGCTTTTCGGTATTACGATGGCAAATTCATTCTTAACTCAGACTGCAGATGAGACCGATGCTGAGACCGTAAAGATGCGTGCTGAGGTTCGTTTCCTGCGTGCGCTCTACTATTATTATGCCATCGACTTCTTCGGCAATGTACCTTTTGTGACTACCGTCTCTTCTGAGAATGCGCCACAGGCCAGCCGTGCAGAAGTTTACAGCTTCATAGAGAGCGAGCTGAACGACTGCGTGAATGATATGGCAGAGCCTAAGCAGAATACTTATGGACGTGCTGATAAGGCTGCCGCTTGGTTGCTGCTCTCTCGCCTCTACCTGAATGCTCAGGTTTATACAGGTACCCCACAGTGGGCCAAGGCTGCCGAGTTTGCAAAGAAAGTCATGGACTCTGCCTATACGCTGACTCCTACGTTCAGCTACCTCTTCATGGGTGATAACAACAGCAATGGTGCTCAGAATGAGATCATCCTGCCTATCCTTCAGGATGGTATCGATACTCAGAACTATGGTGGTTCGTTGTTCCTCATCGCCTCTACTTTCAAGGATGACATGGGCGATCATGGTACCAGCGAGTCTTGGGCAGGTAACCGTGCCCGCAAGCAGTTGGTGGAGAAGTTCTTCCCTAACAGTGAGCCTCCTACGGGTCTGGACGTGGCTGGCATGGTGAATGCAGCTGGTGACGATCGTGCTATGTTCTTCAGCGTAGACCGCAATCTGAGTGTTGAAGAAACGTCTGTATATACCGATGGTTTCTCTGTAGCTAAGTTCACTAACAGCTATTCTAATGGTGCCAACCCTCGTGATTCTAAGTTCGTGGATATGGATGTTCCTTTCATGCGTGCAGCAGAGGCCTATCTGACCTATGCAGAGGCACAGACTCGCCTGGGCAATACAGACGAAGCTAAGCCTGCTATCGATGCTCTGAAAGATCGTGCGCATGCCACTTCTTCTAAGCAGGGTGTTTATTCATTGGATGACATTCTGGACGAGTGGGCACGTGAGTTCATGTTCGAAGGTCGCCGTCGTATGGACTTGGTTCGTTTCGGCAAGTTTGGAGGCAACTCAGACTATGTTTGGGAATGGAAGGGCGGTGCCCGCAATGGTTCCAACTTCAGTGCACAGCGCAATGTGTTCGGCCTGCCTACTAAGGACATTGTGGCCAATAACAACCTGGTGCAGAACCCTGGCTACTAATATAAATGAAGAATTAAGAACGAAGAATTAAGAATAATTCATAATTCATAATTCATAATTAAAAAGAAAACATTATGAAAAGCATTAAGATATTAGCTTCATTATTCGCAGGACTGGTTTTGACCACGGCTTGTAGCAGTGATCGAGATTCCAATCCTATATATCAGGAGCCATCGGTGTTCCAGCTGAACACACCTGCCTTTGTCAATGGCACCTATGATTTGGAGAATTCCACGACTTTGCAGCTTACCTGCATGCAGCCTAACTATGGTTATACCGCTGCTACCATGTATGCTGTTCAGGTGTCACTCTCTCAGAGCTTCAGCACTTTCACTGAGCTGACTACCCAGTATTCTACGGCTTTGATGAACGTCGATGTTTCAGAACTGGCTGTTGCTGCTACAACGATGGCTGTTGAGGCTGGTTATGATGGTGACCAGTTCCCATTGGATATTCCGCTTTATATCCGCCTTCGTGCTTATCTGCCCAATGCCACTGGTGCTCAGGCCAAGGAAGGTGATATTTTCTCAAACGTTATCTCATTGCCTCATGTGAAGCTGCACTTCGCTTTGCCACCGGTAGAGTTGCCAGAGCATATCTATGTCATCGGTAGTTTCAACGGTTGGAGTTGGGATACTGCTCCAGAGATGGTAGTGGTGAATGGTGCTCCTAACGTGATGTGGCGCATGGTTTACCTCGATGGTGGTTTCAAGATCAATACCGCAACGTCATGGAACGGTGGTGAGAAGGGCTACAGTCAGGTGACTATTGTGGACAATGCTGGTGCTAATGTCAGCGATGACGGTGGTAACATCGGTGTAGGCAATCCTGGTTGGTACCTCTTGGTAGTGAAGACAGCCGTAGTAGGCCGTGACATTACTTTCGAGGTTGACTTCGAGGAGGCTGCTGTATGGCTGATTGGTAATACCCTTGGCGGTTGGGACGAGTTGGTTCCAGCTGGAAAGTTCACCACGCCTACTACACCAGACGGAGAGTTCGTTTCTCCTGCATTCGTTGCTTCTGTTGATGGTGTTTCACCTGCAAGCGATCCTCAGGGAGTACGTGCATACGTGAAGGTGCCAGGTTATGATTGGTGGAAGTCTGAGTTCATGATTTTCGACGGCAAGATTGTCTACCGTGCTAATGACGGTGACCAAGAGCGCGTAGCTGGAAAGCAGGGACAGAAGCTCTACTTGAATTTCACCAACGATACGGGCCGTATTGAATAATTCAGATATTCAAATATTCAAATATTCAAAATATAGAATTATGAAAAAGTTATCATTATATATGTTGCTGGGTGCCATGACCTTCATGGCTGCCTGCGACGAGGATTTCAATGAAGACGTAGCTGCGCCTCAAGGCTGGGATCAGGTGAGTGCCATCAGCGTGAAGGGATTTACAGCCAAGAGCGTTGGTGTTGTGAACCTTGGTGAGGTTACGGGCGACTCTGTGACCGTTGTAGATGTGTCTTTACCAAGCGGTTTGCCTTATGGAGTAAGCCTTGGTAACTTGAAGTTGGTGGTCACTCCTGAAGGCTCATCAAACAGCTATACCCTTAATGCTGGCTCTACTGGAAAGGTAGCTGTGTCCGACTTGCAGGAAGTGATTAACAAGGAGTATGGCTTACGTCCAGATACTCGTACGTTCAGTGCAGAGCTTACTGCCGACTATATGGATGGTGGACAGGCTATCTTGGCTACGGGTGGAACAGTAGAACTGAAGGCCATTGCCGCTGCTCCTATAATAGAAGATGTATACTATTATGTAGGAGCAGCCAATGGTTGGAGTGATTCAGACCAGACCTATCCGTTGAAGAACAGCGGTGCCGATGTCTATGAAGATCCTATCTTCGTGGGTGTGGTTCCTGCACCTGTAGATGAGAATGGAGACCGCGTGGACAACTGGTTTAAGATTGCCCCTGCATCTGCCTATGAGGCTGAGGACTTCTGGGGTAGTTTGATGGGTGCTTCTACCGATGGTGATGGCACGCTGCAGGGCCGCTTTGTGACGAAGGATGCTCAGGCATGGAATTTGCCTGCCAGTGATGGTGCTAAGACCTATGTCATCAAGTTGGATATGATGTCTGGTACCTATGAGTTCACTCCATACGTGGAAGACCTCTGTGATGAATATTGCTATGTAGGTGCCCTGAATGGCTGGAGCGATTCTGATAAGACTTACCAGCTCACCAACAGTGGCGTGAGTGCTTATCTGGATCCTATCTTCAGTATCGTGATACCTGCACCAGTAGATGATAATGGCAACCGCGTGGACAACTGGTTTAAGTTAGCTCCTGGAACTGCCTATGGTGACAACTTCTGGGGTAGCCTGATTTGCGCTGCAGACAATGGCGATGAGTCTCTGAAGGGACAGTACGTCATTGGCGATGCAGGTGCTTTCAACCAGCCTGCTTCTGATGGTGCTACTTACTACCGCATCTCTATCAATGTGCTGGCAGGTACTTGGGAGTTCACTCCAATGGCTTTCAAGGAGTACATCTATGAGATTGGCAATGAGAGTAGCTGGAGCACTGCACATGCTCTGCGCTCGGCCAATTATGATGGTAAGTACGTGGGTTACTACTGGCTCGATGGTGAGTATAAGTTCAAGCCAAACGAGGACAACTGGGATGGCGACTGGGAATACGTGGATGGCAATAAGATTACTGATGCAGGTGGTCCTAACATGCCAGGTGTAGCCGCAGGCTTCTACATGATCAAGGTTGACCTGTCTGAGATGACCTTCGAGACTACTCCATTCACAGTGAGCATCATCGGCTCTGCCAATGGTGCTTGGGATACTGACACCGACCTGACTTATAATGCAGAGGAAGGTTGCTTCGAAGTTACTACTACTCTGAATGATGGTGAGTTCAAGTTCCGTGCCAACCATGATTGGGGCATCAACTGGGGTGGTGAGCCTAACGGTCTCTCTCAGGATGGTCCTAACATTGGCGTAGCAGCAGGTACTTACCTCATCAAGTTCTACCTTGATGGTGCTACTGGTACTGCTAAGTACACTATTGAGCAGAAGTAATAGGGTTTGCTGAAATAGAAAAGGTGCTGCACCTTACGTGCAGCACCTTTTTTGTTGTTTATATAGTCTTGAGCATATACCCATTGCCTTCTTTGTAGATTGCAAGTTTCTTGTCGGCTTGAAGCAAGTTGTTAAGTTTGCGAATGTAATTATATAGGGTGTGGAATTAGCATCATCGCTATAGTATTAGTTGTTATAGCAATCGTGGTTTTTATATTGTTACCGTTATAAAAGCTTTAATGGCGCCATCAAAAGTATTATAATTCTAGACGTTTTGCTTTGTTATTTTGTGCGTTTGATTTGTAGACTCCCAACTCTTCGATTGTAGACTTAAAACATATTAATCTTTCTTATCTTCCATAAAGTGCATTTTTTTCTCCATTTTTTTATATATTTGCCCTCAGATAACGTAAAGCGATAAGGATATGAAAGCGAAGAGTATATTCCAGAATATGTGGTTGCTGGCGATAGCTTGCCTGAGTATTGTGTTTGTGATGACTGCTTGCGGAGGTGATGATGGTCCTACACCAGAGCCAACACCAACACCAACCCCTACGCCCACACCGACTCCCACGCCTACTGTGGAATGGACAGCTGTGACAGCACAACCTGATGCTTGGGATGGGCAGACGCATGCTGATATCACCTATCAGTTGCTGGTATATTCATTTGCCGACAGCGATGGTGACGGCATGGGTGATTTCAATGGTATCGCCTCTAAGCTGGACTATCTGAAGAGCTTGGGCGTGAGTGCGCTCTGGCTTTCACCTATTCATCCTGCGATGAGTTATCATGGCTATGATGTCACTGATTATACTAAGGTGAATCCACAGTATGGTACTGAGGCCGATTTCGACAATCTGGTGACTAAGGCACACGCTGCAGGCATCAAGATCTATCTGGACTATGTGATGAACCATACAGGCAAGGATCATGAGTGGTTCAAGAGCGCCTCCAGCGATGTGAACAGCCCTTACCGCAGCTTTTACACTTTCTCGCAGGATCCGGAAGGCGATGTGAAAGCGGGCAAATTCCCTGCAGTGGATGGTTATAGCAGTGGGGAATGGTATACTGTGGGGAATGCCGAGGCTGTGAGTGGCATCTATAAGTTCGTCTTAAACTGGAAAGACAAGACCATCACTGTGACGAAAGCCAGCAAGGCCGATTCAGACAACCCTGATCAAAGCACTTCGAATGCAAAATACCTCTATTTCGGTGATGGCGTTTGCAAAAAGTTCTACGATAAGGGCAACGATACCTACGAACTCACTTTAAACCTGAACACCACATGGGGCTTCTTAATCAGAACCTCCAATACCACATGGGACAACGGCACCAAGTTCGGCGCACCCTCTTCTTCCTCGAAGGTAACCTTAGGAAAGGCCTTCAAGCTCGATAACAACACTGCTTCTGATATAAAGTTCGACTTCATGGATGCCTGGTACTACCATGCTATGTTCTATACCGACATGCCCGACCTTGACTATGGCAAAGTTTCCGATGTGCGTAGCAATGCCACTTACAAGGCTATGCTCAGCGCTGCTGAGGGTTGGGTAGATAGGGGAGTGGATGGCTTCCGCCTCGATGCCGTGAAGCACATTTACCACAATGCCACGAACGATGACAACCCACAGTTCCTCAAGACCTTCTATGAGGACATGAATGCCTACTATCGTAAGTCGCACAATGAGGACCTCTATATGATAGGCGAGGTGCTCGACAGCTATACGGTGACTGCACCTTATTATAAAGGTCTTCCAGCACTGTTCGATTTCACTTACTGGTACTCTTTAGAAAGTCTGATCAACAGCTACAAGGGCAATACGCTTGCCTATGAAGTGCTGCAACATCAGCAGAAGTTTGCCAGCTATCGTTCTGATTATCTTTATACTCCAAAGCTGTCTAATCATGATGAAGATCGCGCTGCTTCCAAGCTTGGCAAGTTGCTCGCCAAGGAGAAATTGGCAGCAGCCGTGTTGCTTACTACAAGTGGTCATCCTTACATCTATTATGGCGAGGAACTCGGCATCTATGGCACTAAGAACAATGGCGATGAGTATGTGCGCAGTCCGATGTTGTGGGGTGACAATACAGTGACCAGCAGCTATACCTCGAAGATAGACAAGGGAGTGGCAAGCAGCATCAAGTCGGCCACTGACCAAGCTGCTGATGCGAACTCACTGCTCAGCACTTATCGCACTTATACAGCGCTGCGCAACACCTATCCAGCCTTGGCAACTGGCAAGATGACGCGTCATGACACCTACAATGAGTCCAATACCAGTCTTTCAGGTCTTGCTGCTTGGTATATGACAGAAGGCAGCCAGAAGCTTTTGGTGCTGCACAATCTGAGCAATGCCACCATCCAGGTGCCACTCACAGATAGTGTCAATAAGGCCATTGCTGTGACTGGTGAAGTGAAGCAGCAGGAGAATTACAGCAAGCTCCAGATGCCAGCTTGCTCCTCCATCGTGCTGTTGCTGAAGGTTTCTTGACAATATTCAAAAGCAATGATTGTCAAGAATTACCTATTACGCGCCATTACGTAGTTTCCATAAAACTTTTACGTAGGCTATGTAAAACTATTACGCCACTGCCATAAAGGTGTTACGGAGCCTACGTAATTATATTACTTGTTAATCATAAGGGCACTATTACGCTTCATCTTCCACATCTTCCACACATCTTCCACGAGATAATTCATGATTTATATATCGTCGTGGAAGATGGAAGATGTGGAAGATGTTTTTCTGTTGTACTTTATATACGGTTGTCTTGTCCAGTATAGGTGTCAATAGATTTAATAAGAACAATAATCGTGAAAAAATCATTTCTGCCGTCGTTAAAATTTTTCATCAATATTTTTTTTTCTTCTAAAAGAATCTTATATTTGTGCCGATTAGTCTGTATTTATGTTCTTTTTTGGGCATCCCATAGACTGATTGAATACGTTAATGCATCCCACATTGTCTAATGTGAATCCCTCCGGAGATGGGATAAAACCTCCAGATGATGAGTGTAACCTCATTCATTCTCCTGATGCAAATAGGCAGCGGGTGTCCTTGAGATATGAATGCAACCCAGATAAAAAGTGGTACGTGTTAAGAGCCACTTACGGTCGAGAAAAGAAAGCCTATGATTATATTGTAAACGACGAAACGATTGCTTATCTTCCTCTTCGCTATGTACTCAAACGTGTATTGGGACGAAATAAGCGTGTGCTGGCTCCACTTCTTCCGAATATTCTTTTCGTTTATGCAGAGCAAAGTAAAGTGAACGAATACCTAAAGCAGACTCCAGAGTTATCATATCTTAGATATTATTACAATCATCTGAAAACAGATGCCAATGGCGTAAATCCTCCTCTTACAATTGAATATTCAGAAATGAATAACTTCATTGATGCCACAAGTGTAGATGATGTGCATCTAAAGGTAGTGGAACTTTCGAAATGCCACTTTAAGAGTGGAGATAAAGTCAGAATCACAGACGGAGCTTTTAGGGGTGTACAAGGATATGTGGCCAGAGTGGCTGGTCAGCAGCGGGTTATAGTGACAATTGAGGGATTATGTACTGTTGCCACAGCCTATATACCATCGGCTTTTATCGAAGTTATCTGATAATAAACCTTTTTAACTTATAGTAATAGAATGGATAAATATGTTCAACATTTGGAGAATCTTCCATTTGATTTGCTTCATATCGCTCAGTCTTTTGCGAATGAACACAAATCACCGAAGATTGAACCTGCGCATTTGTTCCGAGCACTTCTGCATAAGAGTGCTGGTATGATCCACTTCATCGAAGATACGCTGGATGAAGATTATTATTACCTTGTTGATTGGGCCGACATGCGTGTCCAGCAATGCGATAAGTCGCCTTATGGCATGAAGGGCTTTGAATTGTCTCGCGATTCTCAGAATGTAGTGAGAGAAGCAGTTGAACTAAGTGAGAAATCAGGCTTCACGGAACTTAATGCTGTATGCTTACTTGCTTCACTTGTATCTCCTGGTGTAGGCTTTACTTATGAGCAACTGAAAACACTACCTCTTCAGAGTGAAAAAATACTGAAGACACTTCAAGGTGGTGTCCCAGCTTCTTCATTTGTTTCTTCAGGTACAGGGGTGAATAAAGGGGGGCAGATGACTGATGGCTCCTCAGAATACTGCATACCAATGCTTTCTGACTTTCAAGGCTCTGTTATAGGATTTGATGACGAAGTGCGTGCTATAGTAGAGGTGCTGGCTAGAAAAGACAGAGCTAATATTCTGGTCGTAGGAGAGACAGGCGTGGGTAAGACGAGCCTGATCCAAAGTATCCTTCAGCGCTTGATTGAGAAGAAAGTACCTGCATCTCTTGAGAATCTTCAGCCATTCGAGCTTGATCTGATTGCCCTTAGTCAAGGTGTGAGTTATAAAGGGGAAATAGAAGATAGGTTTAAGAAAGTAGTAGAAGACCTGATGAATCAGGTTCAACCCCTATTGGTGATAGAGAACTTTCATAGAGTAGAAGATAAGCAATCTGTGCTGAATGGGATATTGCCAAACTTAAAGAAGCTCTTATCCAAGAATCAAGTACAGATTCTCTGTACTTCTACCATAGATGGATATACAAAGGATATAGAGAAAGACAAAGAGTTCATATCCTTCTTTGAGAAAATAACAGTAGAAGAGCCTACTGAGCAGCAAGCTATTGAAATCATACAGCATAAGAGAGCAAGCTATGAGCAGTTCCATCATTTGCCTATAGAGGATGAAGTCCCTGCGGAGATAGTCAGACTGGCAAAGCGCTATATGCCAGATAGGCATTTGCCATCTTCTGCTCTTGATTTGCTTGATCGAGCCATGTCCTCGGTAAAGATAGAGAACGAGATGGCAGATCTGGCAGTAGATGGCACCCAGAAGCAAGAAAAACTCCGCAAGGATGCCGTACGTGATGTGGTGTCTAAGATGACTGGTATACCAATGGGAAATATACAGTCGGAAGAGCGTGAAAGGCTGTCTAATGCTGAAGGAATACTGCATAAGAGAGTCGTGGGGCAGAACCATGCCATCAAGAGTATCTTGGATGCTGTCTATGAATCGCGTTCTGGTTTGAATAAGAAGGGGCAGCCTATGGGTTCATTCTTCTTCCTTGGCCCTACCGGTACTGGTAAGACAGAACTCGCTAAGTCGTTGGCAGAATTCTTGTTTAATGATGAAGCCAGCATCTTGCGCTTTGACATGTCTGAGTACAAAGAAGAGCACTCAGTGGCATTGCTTTACGGAGCTCCTCCAGGATATGTGGGATACGAAGAAGGAGGACTCCTGGTCAATCAGATTAGGCAACATCCTTATTCGGTGGTGTTGTTTGATGAAATAGAAAAAGCCCATAAGTCTGTATTCGACTTGTTCCTCCAGATTCTGGATGAAGGCAAATTGCACGATCGTTTAGGACGTGTAGGTGATTTCTCCAATGCTCTTATCATTTTCACCTCGAATATAGGTAGCGATTATATTTTCAAGTCATTTGGAGAGAATAAGGTGCCTACGCACGACCAGATGCTTGAAGTGATGCAGGGGCAGTTCAGACCAGAATTCCTTGCTCGCCTCACAGAAATAGTTCCTTTCTCACCTATTACAACTGAAATGATTGACCGTATCTTCGATATACACATCAAGAACCTGTTGAAGATGCTGCATGAACAGAATATAGAACTTGTCATTGATGAAACGGCAAGGAAATATGTTACCACTGTGGGCTTTAATGCTCATTATGGCGCTCGTCCTATTCTCGGAATTATTCGCAAAGAAATTCGTCGGCCTTTGTCAAAACTGATTATTTCAGGAGATATTAATCCTGGTGATATCGTGACAATGAAGTATGATGATGAGAAGAAGCAGATTTTCTGGGATATAGACACGCCAGATGAACCAGGTGAACCAGAGAAATAAATATTATTAATCACTTAAAAATAATAAAATTATGGCAAGAAAAACTGTAATTTCCAAGGTCTTGGACGTTGATGCTCAAGATGGCATTATTGAGTTTCCTCAAAATAGGACGCTCTATGCAGATCAATTTACGGATGAAGCACCTAATACCGATGAAGATCGGGAAGGCTTCAAGCCCAAGAACATGAAAGAAGTCTTTGAACACTACCAGCCCAAAAAGGAGGATGTAACTCTTGAAACCGAAGAAGGTGGTGCCGTTTACGAAAGTTTTGACTTCAAGTCAATCAAAGATTTTGAAGATGAACAGCTGATAGCTCAAAGTGACCTTCTTGGGGCTGAGAAGGCTAAAATTGATGCCTATAACTCTGTTATCCGTCAGTTGGAAAAGAACAAAAGCTTACGCAATACACTGAAGGATGAGGCTGCTAAGGGTAATTTGAAGAATGCGCTGAAGGCATTGCTTGCAGAAATTGAAGGCGCAGAATAAGATTAGGTATGTGTTTATTTAATTTTAATTGAAATATGGCATCAGAAGAATTTAAAAATGAAGTAACTCCTGAAGGTGTACAACTTAAGGAAAGAGAAAAGATTGAGAATCCTGCAGGTTTATTGCAGGACAGCCTTGGAGGATTGGATAAATTTGGAGGATTCCAGTTGCTGAAAGGCCTTATCAAAGGCGTAGAGAACATGGATCCTCGTCGTAAAGCTGTGAAGAATATTTTCTTGTCAGACTCCGCTTATGCAGATGCTCGTAAAAAACTGAAAAATGAACTTTCTCTTTGGGTCTCTATTTTAGAAGAAGGGGAGAAGGATCCTATGCAAATCATAGAATCTTGCCAAGCAAAGGTAGTCAAGGCAGAGCAGAATCTGAAAGACAATCTGTATAATATTCACGAGGAAATCAAAAAACTGGAGATTGCTTATCGCTCGCTCGATTCCTTCTTTGCCAATGCTGGCCAGGGAAAGATTGACTGCATCACACTGATGAATGTAAACAAGGAGGAGCTGGAGTATGGTGACTCAGAAGATACCGTTGCCTTGCGCGAAGAATTGGAACAGTATTATGATCGCCTAAGTTTGAAGAATAACTATAGTTTGTTGGTAATACCTGGCTATCTGGGTGATGCTAATACTATCAGGATGTGGGCTAATACAGCCTATAGAAACAAGGTGATTATGGTGACTGACTTCAAAGACAGCCAGAACTTCAGCATGCTGAAGGATGAATTAGATGATGCTAACCTTCAGGGACAGGAAGCACAGATGGCCAATGTAGTTATGACATGCAACTATCTACTTGGTAGAAAGAAGTCGGAACTGGCTGATGAAGACGATGATGTCTATATCCCTGCATCAGCAGCGTTGGCAGGTCGAATGACCAATACCGATGAGATAGTGATAGCCCAAGGTGCAGCAGGCAAGAAATACGGAACACTGAGCAATGTGAAGGGAGCCAGAATGGATTTGCGTAAATCAGAGATTGCTGCGCTGATAGATCAAGGTGTTATTCCAATGGTAGAGGAGGACGGTCGTACCATGGCCTTCTCCAATCGCTCATTATATAATGGCGCTACCATCGGCTTACAAGAGTATCCTATTGTCCGCGTCTTTGACTGGATAGGAAAAGTATTCCAGAACTTCTTCAATGATGAAGCTTTCACTAATTGGAATTCTCAAGTTAAAGCCGAATTGCAACAGGCTGTTCACGACTTCTTGAGCGACTATAAGGGACCAGGTAAATTGATTGAGAACTACAATCTTAAGGGTATCAACCAAGATCCTAAGACCAAGGACATCTCTGTTCAGGTAGAACTGAAGCCATTCTTTGCCGCCAAGAACTTCTTCATTGAATTGACAGGCCATAACGGCAACGCTGGCGTGGAATGGGATCAGAACGTAAATTGATTTTTATAAATGTATTTAAACTTTAATTTTTTAAGATTATGCCAACAAGAACTGTAACTTTGAACGCCGACGGCATTGCCGAACGCGAAGTGATGTATGTTCGTTACGAACTGAATCAGCAGACTGACGTTGAAGGTCAGCCTACAGGAACTACCCGTGGTGGTAAGATTTGGATAAAGGTAAAATCCAACGACGATGGCAATTCCGACCTTCTGGAGTGGATGTGCGATACCTATATGAGTAAGAGCGGCACCATCTCTTATCCTAATCGTCAAGGTGGTGAGATGAAGCATCTCTCTTTCACCGAAGGGTATATGGTGGAATATGCTGAGACCTATGATAATAAGAACGAGGTACAGCAGTATGAGGAGTTCTGCATCTCTGCCAAAGAGATCCAAGTAGGCAATGCCCGTCACAACAATCGTTGGACTATCGACAATTAAGTTTAACAGTCAGAAGAATGAGGAAGGTGGACAAACCCTTCTTCATTCTTCGTATTTCATTAACTAACAATGGCAATTCAAGGTAGCTTAAAAATAGGAAATCGTACGTATGCTGTGGTTGAGTGTGCCTATGAATTCAACCAGTCGGTTGATGACACAGGTAAGCCGGTATCTCGTCCTCGTGGTGGAGCCATTACCTTTGTCATTCCCTCTTCCAGTGATGACGACCTCTTTTTCTATAAATGGATGTTCAACAAGACAGAGACCAACGATGGCACTTTCACCTTTGTTGTGTACTCTCAGCAGAACAAGAGGAGTATAAAGACTGTGGCTTTTAAAAAAGGCTATTGCGTCAGCCTGAAAGATTATTTCAACGACAATGACAGTCGGTTGATGTACACCACGGTGACTATAAGCGCAGAAGAAATAGCCGTCGGGATGTATGATAAGGCAAAGTTCTCTAATCAGTGGCAGGGACTATCTTCATAACTTTTGTCAATCATGTCAATATCGGTTAAAAATATAACAGTATCCGTTGACGGAACCCCTTCTCAGATGTTTTACATTAAGCTGGAGGGAAAGTCTTGGTATATGGAGAACTTCTCCCTATATCAAAGTTTGCTCACATACAATTCCTTGACGTTTAGCATGCATACAGACCCTCTTGAGGACCAAAGTGAGCCAAGGTTTGCCATTTGTTCTTATCTCATAGGAAAGGAGATCACTTTAACTCTGCAAACGGATAATGTTGAAAAGGCTTCCAACCTTTCTTCTTCTGAAGAAAAGACTGCCGATATAGAATTTAAAGGGGTGATTACTGCGGCATCAGGAAGCAGGAGCAATGGACAATATAATATTAAGGTGGAAGCTCGCAGCTGGGATGCGCTGCTCATAGATCATCCCACCTGCAAGTCGTTTGAGAACCTTACCTTAAATGAAATCGTACAAGATGTGGTAGGTGATTATTCTGATAATCTTCAAACTACTATCGATCCTCGTTTTACGGAGGTTATACCGTATTGTGTGCAGTACAATGAAACTAACTATCAGTTCCTTCAACGATTGGCTCGTCGCTATGGCGAATGGCTTTATTCCGATGGTAGCCAGCTGATATTCGGCAACATGGTGGAGAAAGATCCCGTGCAATTAGCTTATCCCAGCAATGACGTCCCTTCCTATAGTGTAGACCTGAAGATGAAGCATACAGCATTTAGTCATCTTGCCTCTTCCTATAATGCAAACGATGCCAATCAGAAAGATGGTTTGGGTGAAATGCAGAAATCCTATAATGACCTTGCAGACCAGATTTTCCAGATGTCTCAGGAACGATTCACTAAACCTACTCTGCAGAATCTTCACTCTGGCGGTTTTGCTGATTCAGACGGACGTGAAACCATATTGAGTATTTCGACAAAGGCGCAGGCTCGTGCCGAGAAGGCTAGCATGCTGAAATATTCTGGTACCACCTATAGCTCTAAAATTGGAATTGGTGCCAAGTTGGTCATTAAAGACAATTATATAGTAAACTATATCTTTAATGCAAAAAGCCAAGTAGATCAGGACGAGATACTGATTACAGATATTGTGCATTCATTCTCTGACGATAAAGTTTACTCCAACCGTTTTGTTGGCATTCCTGCCAATTGCGATTATCCCCCTTATGCCAAAGGTGACATTTATCCATCAGCCAGCTCTTGCCGTGCGAAGGTGAAAGACAATGAAGACCCAAGTAACTTAGGGAGAATTCGTGTGCAGTTCGATTGGCAGGCAGAACTTGATGAAGATATGATGACTCCATGGATACGTATTGCCCAGCCATACGCAGGTGCTGGTAAGGGGTTCAGTTTTATCCCTGAGATAGGTGAGGAGGTTATGGTAGATTTTGAAGGTGGAAATGCTGAAAAGCCATACGTTAAAGGGATGCTATTCAATGGCATAGAAGATCCAGACTCTGCATGGTTGGCTAATGGAAACTCTGAGAACAGAATAAAAGCTATCCGTACTAGGAATGGGCATACCATTGAGATACACGATAATTATGAAGGTGGTTATATTCGCATCTATGATAATGAAAAAGAGAACTATGTGCTCACTTTATCGACAGATGACCAACTGATTAAGTTGGAATCGAAAGGGAATATAGAACTCCGAGCCGATAAGAATATCATTATGCGGGCGGGGCACAATATCAAAGTGAAAGCTGGCAGCAATATAAAGACAGAAGCAGGTAAAGATATAAACACGAAAGCAGAAGATAATATTTATAGTAAAAGTGGTAAGAATTATGGAGCTTGGGCTCAAGGTGATATGGCTTATGCATCGGATCATAGTCTGACTATACAGGTCGAAGAAGATTCAAAATTTACGGCGAATAATTCTCAAACAGAAATCTATGAGAATTATCAACTTAATGTGGATGGAGATAGTAAAACTGTCATTGAAGGCGATACAACCTTATCTGCTAATAATATTTCTCTTGATGCCAATAATGGATTCCAGGTAGAGTCAATGACCAATAATCAGAAAGCTACTGCTACCATGGCACTCGATGCCCAGGGAGATATGAACATTAAAGGTGCAATATGTAAAGTGAACTGATATGGCAGATTCTTATGTAACCTCTACAGCAACTCTTCAATGTTCGTTTGGACTAACTCCTGCTAAATTGGTGGTTCTACCCGATAGGAGAGTGATGTTGGCCAATAAGCCTATGGCTACAATTATGGATAGTAAGCCGCTGGTTAATATTCCTTCATTTGGAATGTGCTCATCTCTAGCAAACCCTACCGTTGCTTCGGCTACATCAGCTGCTATGGGAGTTCTTACACCTATGCCTTGTGTTCCGAATACTCCATTTCCGTGGGTTGGTGGAAAACTAAATTACCTTATTGGCAATCAGCCAGCCCTTCTTAAATCCTGCACTTGTCAATGTTTGTGGGCGGGCAGCATTAGTATCATTACAGACGGACAAATTGTTTAGTTGTTATCGTTCATGGGAGGCGCAAATTATAGTTCTGATCAAGCTTCATCTGCTACTATAGCCCAAGAGCAGGAGTCGCAGTTGGATTCCAAACTTAGTATTGGCTTGAGCCTTTTCTATTCTATTTATAAAGAGGAAAAATTGGATCCTTCTCAGAATAAGACATTGGGTGACCAAATTAAAGAGCAAGGAAGTGGAAATATGAGTTTTCATGAAGAAGCTGTTTCTGATGGCATGGCATTTTCACCTAACGATGGCATGAATTATATTTATGTAGATTGTAGTGGTGTCAAATATGATGTTGATGCCTGTAGAGTAGATGACTTCCAGAGAATGAAAAAGAACTTGTTACGTGGATTAGCTGGTATATATGCAATTTGCTTATCAGATGGTTCTACAAATGAAGGTCTTAATTCTTATGATTTATATATCAACCTTGGTGGTTATGACCTTATTGAGGATCTTGTAAATGTAACTAATTATATATTGACAGGCAAAGAATCTAAAGGACGATATTATGAGAACCTGAAAAGATATGCAGATGAAGAAAATTTCAGAGGAAAGTTTCAGCAGTTAAAAACTAATGGGTGGCGTTTTAAAGTATATACATGTATCTATAGCGCTTCAGAAACATTTGCTGAGGGGGATGAGAACGCTTTAAAAGAACAAGAAAAACAACGCATAAAACAAGAAAATGCACGTATTAGAGCTCAAGTAGAATCTGGGGCATTTAAAGAATATGGATCAGGAGGCGTTTCGTATAGTGGTGGCTCAGCTTTAATACAGAATTCAACTTTTAGCTCGGTAGTTCACTTGTTATTGGGTGTTGGTTCGTTGTGTGTTTTTTTCCCTCCTGTTGCTTTAGCATGTTCAGCAGCAGACATTGCAATGCATGCCATTGAAGGTACGGTTGCACTAAATAGCAATGATGACAATGGTGCTACTGCACATTTTAAAGATGCTGCTATTGGTGTATTTTTTATCATACCATTTGGTAGAATTGGAAAATTCTGGAGAACAGGCCGTCATTTAAGAGCTGAAATGAAAACAGCAAAGAAAACAATGAAGGACATAGAGCGAGAAGGTGGCCATGTCGGCAACGAAAGTGTAGTTAATAATGAAAAAGAAATTGCTAATATTGAAAGTGCAATTAAGGAGAAAAAACTTAAGATTGAGAAAGATAAAGCAGACATTGAGCAGATAAATAAGGATCAGGCATATTATGCCGAAATCAGTCCTAAAGAAGCAACAATTCATAAAAATATGAATGAAACAAGAATTCGAGAAAAAGAACTTGAAATATCAAAGAATGAATCTGAGATGAGGCGACTTGAAGCAGAAAGAGATTTTGTTGTATCCAAAAGAAGTGAGTATAGTAAATGGCAGGGACAATCTCATGATTATAGGGAGAATGAGATTAAATACGATGTGGCTTACACTCGTTATCAGTCTTATTCTAATGAGGTTAAGATGAAAAATCGCATTAGCTTAGCAGATCTTACTGAAGATCTCAAAAAAGAATGGAATGAGACACATTTCCTTTCATTAAAGAGAGGATGGAAAACCGGGAATGAATTATATACTGTTTGGGGAATTGCGGGAAATAGTGCGATTATTGGTGAATCTCTTGCAATTAGTCATGATGAATAATTGAGAAATCAGTATCAGCTATCAAAATTCGACTATAATAATAAATGAAATACCAATACCATACATCACTTACTTCACCAAAGGATTTCCCATTCCTTCTCCGTAAAGCCCAGTTTATTATGGACGGTGAAGAACGTAAGCGTATACGTGAAGGCGTGAGTAAGAAAGGGTTATGGGGTGATGTTCAGACCTTTGTGGTACTTAATGATGGCACTTTTCCCTTTCCTTCTGGCATCGAACTGCAATGGATTTCTGTTGTGGAACAAAAGTATTATAGTATTAGTGCCCCTCTTAATTCCAGGCTTATGGAACAATTGTGGCTCCAATATGCTCAGGAGGAAGAAGAGGTTGATGATGACGATGATGATGACGAAGAAGATGAAAATGATGACGATGAATCATTTGCTGATGATGAAGAGGAAGAAGAGAAAACGATAAAAAGTATATTTAATTATGTGGCTGTCGGTATAGCTCCCTATGGAGGAGTGGCTGTTTGGCTTCATGGATGGAAAAAACAAACGCTTATTACATGGCTTCATGCGGAAGAAAAAGAATTGACCCTCGATGAACAGCATGCTTTACTTTGGGGACTTGATATTAAACCATATTGTGATGCTGCTGTCAAACAGATTGGATTGGAATCAGTTGTTGTCCCAGAACCGAAACTATTTGAAAATATGATGCTGCAATACAACTACAAATGGCAGCCAGTGTTGAAGAAATGGGATGAGCATGAGGATAGTTGGAAAGACTATCAAGAAGAAGAGATTCTTCCAGAACTTGATTTTGTTGAAGTAAAATGCTATGACGGAACTTATAACAAACTTCGTGATGGAAGTCTGATGGAATATCATTCTGCAGGTAAGCCAAGTCACTTGGCAATGAACTGGCATGTAGCCAAAAGACGATATGGCGCTTATTTCTTCTTTGACCATGAGGAGTTACAAGCAACTTTCAACCGTTGCTATGGTGCGCATCCAGATACGAAAGTGGACATTTTAGTACGAATGGATCCAGAAACCAATCATTATGAGCTGGCTCTATATCGTTATGGTATGAAGGAGCCTTTGAAGATAGACGTGTCTGCCTACCAGCTTATGGTGTTCAGAAACAAGTTTGAATGTTTCCGCAGTGAGAATTATAATCTGCCTCCAGGATCATGGAGGTGGTAGCTAAATACGATTAATAACCTCAAAAAAATAGTTTATTATGGAAAACGAAGAATTGTATGATGATGAGTTTATCGTCAGCTTGACGATTGACGGCACTTCTTTCGATGAAGTAGAAGTGAAGGTAACAGACCCTAACAAAACCATTCGTGACCAAATCAATAGTATTGTGCAGGTCTTTGAACTGCCAAAGATGGACAATGGTGGCAATCCCATCCAGTATCTGTTAGGACAGATGTTAGAGGATAGCGATGAACCAGAGATCTTAGAGTTCGAGGATGAAGAGGGACGTGAGCAGTGCCTGATGGATTACAATATCCAGCCTGGTGATCATCTGCACCTTATTTCAGTACCTATAGCAGGTTAACCCTAAAACTTGACTGACTATGATAGGAGCTGTAGATAGTTTCAACCAGAAAGAATTTTCTGGACGTGAGGCCCGCCTGTGGCAAGAATGGAAAGACTTGGACACCTTGTGCAACAAGCGCAAGGCTTCCAGCCATAACCCCAGAAAGCCATCACTTTCATATGTAATCCGCAAAAGGAGTTACAACGGACTCCCCATAGAGTTTGAGATTTGGTATAGGGTAAAATCCATTGTCGGTGTAAAGGACATGCCTGCCCCGAGGGAACCGATATTCGGCTACCTGCATAAGATGAGCATTGTACTTCCGAACAATTATCCTTCTGCAGACGGGAACCCTATTTTTACCTTCCGTACAGATGTATGGCATCCAAATATCCGATATTCTGGTAGTTTCAAGGGGCACGTTTGTCTCACCATCAAGGAGATGGGTGTACTGGCTTCTTTGAAAGACTTGGTACTTCGTGTGGAAAGGTATCTGAAATATCAGCTTTACCATGCTCAGAATACATACCCTTATCCAGAAGACCAAACTGTGGCTGAATGGGTGCGTGAAGAAGGAGAACCTAATGGATGGACTCGCTTCGGACAAGACATGCCCGAGGAGGAATTGCCAAAGCCATTGGCAAGGCCTATTGTTAGCAATGAAAACAAGGAGGCTGGGAATGCAGAAATAAAGAAACCAATAAAAAAATCACTGACGATATGAGAATAAGGAGTTTATGGCTGATGCTGTTATGCCTTTGCACCCTTACTTCCTTGGCAGACGAGCAGCGAAAGGTGACTCTGGATGACAGTCACGCTCAGGAAATGATAAAGTTGGCATACGCTAATATCTTCATTACAAAAGGGGAAACCGATGCAAATGACAGAACTGATATTCGAATTGAGATAGAGAATCTGGATGAGACGAACGTGTTGCTGGTGTTCGGACACGCTTTCCCAGAAAAGGATCTGAAGAAACTATCGCCTAAGATAGCTTTCGACAAGCAGTTCGGTGGTACCAAAGGCAAACGAATGATAGAGACTTTTAAGTATAATAATAAACAGGTAAGTCTGGTGGAACCATCCGATAAGTTTGCTGCATCGGCATTTCAAGTACAGGTGGGAGAAACAGCCAACTGTCGTATCCCTATCTATGTGGCTAAATACAAAGGCAAGAATAAGAAAAATGTAATCTTGTTGGAAAAACAGGTGCTGGAACTTGAATTGACCGTTAAGGCTGATGAAGATATCTTAAGGCTTAATGATGCATATCAAGCAATGAAGGCGGAGGTGGATACGTTGGTGTTCTGTACGAATGCCAAACATCTGGAGGAACAAAAACAGCCTTATGCTGAAAAAATAGAGAAGATGAAGGCTGAGATTGAAGCCATCCTGTCATCAAGGGGCTGGGCAGAATCAAGTGCCAATTACCAGAAATATAATGATCTGAAGCAAAAGATAGAGGCCATAGACCTTTCGGCTGTTCCAACGGAAACGTGTAGTCAGCATAGAACCGTAGCCAGAGGCCATAGCTGTAAGTATGATTCATTCTCTTTGCAAGAGATTTACCATAAACTTGATGACCACTATAAGAAAATTTATAACAGTAGTGATCGTAAGGCAGCCAAGGCTGAGGTAATGGCAGATGTGAATCTTCTGTATAGATGCTGTACTGATACCAGTTGTAGGCAGCATGCCGCAGCATGGAGAAGGGGAGGTGACTATAAGAATCGCATTATCGATCGTTATAATAGAATAAACAATTTCTAAGCATGAAAGGCTATAAGTTCCTCAGTATCGTATGTCTGCTATTTTCTTGCCTTAATCTGTGGGCCATAGAGAAGATAGATACGCTTTACTCTACAAAGAACGACCGATTGATTATTACCTATGACGTGACTTATAATAATGGTCGAGTTACTATCCGTTTCGCAGATGTGAAAAAGAAGCTGGGAACCACCTATAGTGATAAGTACAAGAAACTGAATGAGGTGGCTGTGGTGTTCTTTGATCGTACTGGTAATTATGACGACCTAAAGTTCTCTGGTATAACGGTAAATGCTTTCATGGTACCTTCTGAGGCCAACTATAGCCGTTCTGCGGATGGCTATTTCTTGTTGAATGATACGCCAGTCATTAATTTCGATGTAAGGTCGGGGGATGTTTCTGATTTGTCGATTCCAATTTATTTGGCGCATTACGAAGGAAAACGTAAGTATGAAGTCTTCACTCAGTGTGGGAATCTGGTTATTCCTCTTAAGGAGAATCAACGAACAATTACTTCTGTGATGACTTCTCAAGTGACGGTCACTTCTACGGAGGAGATTGAGACGGGATTGTCTGAAGAAGAAGAAGCGCAAATCCGTATCAATAGAGTGGGAGATTTGCTAAAGGAGCAGCGTAAACTACCTTTGTCAGAAGAATTGACGCACGAAGTCTCTATGCTTCGTGAACTTAGATACAGAATCACAGACAGAAATCTTTCGTCCAAAATCAGTGAGGTGTTGACAGATTACGAGGCTAAGAAAGAGGAGCTTGAAGCCAAAGCTGAATCGGATGCTCAAAGAGCCCAAGAAGCGGCAGAGCAAGATGCTAAACTAGAAAGAGAATTGGCACAGGCACGTCAGGATTCCATCAATGCGGTGGCAGAGCAAAAGGCTGAGCAGCAAGAACAACGCAATTTCTGGATGATTATAGGTGGCGTAGCATTGGCAGTCTTGGGCTTTGTCGGCAATCAGGTGCTTCAGCATCTTCGCAACCTAAAGAATCAGAAAAAAATAATGGAGATGCAGCAGTCGATGGCTCAGAAAGCTCAAGAAGAAGCAAAACGCAGAACGGAGAGCCTTATTAAAGGACAGTCACAAAAGATGGTAAATGATGTTAAGAGTAAAGCGAAAGAATCTGTAAAGACGAATGTCGGAAAGATTAAAAGCAACAAGAAGAATAAAGGATTTTCAATTTAAATAAAAGTTATGAGAAACTTTTGTAGATTATTTTCTTTGGTCTTTGTTTTATTCTTTGTTGGGCTCAGTCAGTCGGCCCAATCTCAGAATAGTAGTCAGAGACGACAGGCAAGTAGCAGAGGCAGAACGGCTGTAGACATAAAAACTGTTGTTGCTGATTTCTATAGCTATTTGGAAACTATTCCTTTTTATGCCTCGTCTTCTTTGGAGAATGAAATCTCATCGGTTAAAGAACATATAAACAATTTGAATAATTGGAAAGATCGGGATGCATATATTGCAGAACACCGTCTTAACTCTTTTATCAATGCCAATCGGGATTCATTGAAACGACATACAGAAGATGTGAGTAAGTTGGCGAGTGATTTCTTGAATTCGAAGTATGCAAATCAGACAATTGAGGATAGGGCTGTTTGCGAAGATAGTTTGAAGTCTATTGTCAGGGAAAGAATTCATGAAAGGGAGCAAATCCTCAATAAGTTGGAGAAAGAGATTAATAATGAACCAGAGCATACAACTTTTAACTTAGGTGGACTTGATGGAACAACTATTCTTATAGGCTTAGCTGTAATTGTTTGTCTTTGTGTGATAATTGGCTTGATTGCACGTGGCTGGAAACGTAAAACGAACAAGCCGCATTATGCAAGCAAGGTGTCTTCGGCTCCTCGAGGGTCATCAGATATAGTTGTGAGACGAAAAACGGCAACTATTCTCAGAAAACAGAGTCTGGAAGACGTGATAGATAATAGCGCCTATCTGAAGATAGACTGTAATGAGTTTTGTCATGATTCGGCAGTGAGACGGATGTATATCAAAAATACCTGTATTATAGATATATATAATATGTATGCCGAGGATTTACGGAAATCAGACAACCCAAAGGAGAATGGGTGTATGGTGCTTGGGCGTTGGGTTCATGATGCAGAGAATAATGAGTATTATGTGTCTTTGGAGCACATTGTCCTGCCTGGCGATGATGCCGTTTTCTCTGAATATGAGCTCAATTTTGGGGGTAAAATCAAGTTAAAGGTAACAGAAAAACTGAGGAAGTTACGGAAGGAGACGAATTTGCAGTATGACCTTACGTGTTGGGTGCATTCGCATCCTGGGCTGGGTGTGTTCTTCAGTAACTCTGATAGCAGTGTACAGATGCAACTAAAGCATCCTACCCATCCCAAATTTCTGACAGCTATTGTGGTAGATATTCTGACACCTAAGCAGGATTTCGGCATCTTTACTTTCAGACAAGATGGAGAGCTGAATTCAAAGGCCGATTTGAAGAGATTGTATTCATTGGATGAGCTGTATAAATGGGCACAGGAAAGTGAACGAGAGACTTTTAACCCAGAAAACCATTTCGATGTATTGGCCAGTGCTAAGAAACATCAGGAAGAATGTCATGGCATACAGTTGAGTGATGCGGCAATCATTGATATGGATATGTTGATTGCAGGGCAAGAGAATGGGGTGGTCGCCATGATTTGCGGCAAGATCTGTCAGCAGGGGGATAAAACAGAGATGCTAGCACAGAAGGTAAATAAGGACTTGCCATTGTCCAACGAGGAATTGATAGGATGCGTGGTCTGTGCTACTCATTGTAGTATTCCATCTGTTAGGAAGTTAGTTGCCGATCAACTGGACAAACTGAAGTTTGTGTTGGTTTACACCCCTTCCGACGGGATGTTGACTGCTATTCCTATAGTGAATAATGAATTGTGCACGGATCAGGAATGTCATGGTGAGAATAAATTTGAAGAACTTAAGATATGGACAAGAAGGAGAAGATGACTATGAAAAGATTATTGGCTTTTATCGTATCCTTTGTGGCTGTGTTGTCGCTCAGTGCACAGGATGTAAAAGAAATTCAATTCAGCGATAAAAAATATGAGTATGGAATTGGCAAAGATAGCATTGCGCTGTTCCTTAAAGTTCTCGATAGTGATGGTAACCGCTCTACAGAAGTGACTGGTAGTGACTTGGAGAAATATCTGGTAATCTATGAAGATGGTAAGATTATTTCATCAGATAGGAGAATCATTCAGGAGCTAAGTTCTGGTCAGCGCATCCCAGCAGATTTTACCTTTTCCGTATTGGTGGATATGAATATACCTGAGGAAGGTAAGACCCAAATCTATGAGACGGTAGGTAATTTGGTAAAGAGTGCACCTGATAGTTGTGTATACCTATCATTCTTCGGTGATGAGATAACTCGGAGTGAAGTGATTACCAGACAGAACTATGCTGACTATAAGGATAGGTTCTTAAAGAATTCCAATAACAAGTTCTTCTACGGAGCTATATATTCAAAGTTGGCAGAATTCAGTTCAACTAAAGCCGAGTTGGAAGATTCTGTTAAGACAGAGGCTGACTACCGAAAGAATGTAGATATCATTGAGCGTGCACGGATCAATAAGGACAAAAACATACTCTGTGTTTTCACTGAAGGAAATATACGTCCAGAGGATGAAGCTATTTCTTTTGTTGAGGTGACGGAGTATGAGGCGAATGTTGTTCCAAAGGTTTATGCTTTCTATTATACAGGCAACGGTATAGATGAGAATGTAGAACTGACGCTTCAGGGTGTTACTACTCCTCGTGATGCAGAGGGGCGTATCTTAAGAGACCGTCAAGGAGCGTATAGCCCTTCTGAAGACTTGAGAAGCGTACTTAGCAATTTTGAGGAAGTGGTAAAAGATGCGATGTATGACTTCGCATTTACTTATCAAGCCACTGAAGGTAAAGTCTATTCTGGCAGGGTGGATTATACTGCGGAATGGAAAGGGGAAGATCGTGGGTCAGGCTCATATTCTATAGGAGCTGCAGAGAACCCTTGGCCAGCTCACGACGAGAGTACGGGAGACTCAGTACTGAAGTACTTGGTAGCTTTATTGGTTGCATTCTTTACCATGGTGCTCTTCTTTATCGTTGTGAAGATTCTGATTCCTTTAGTTAAACAGAGGAGCTTCTCTGTAAAGTATTATAAGAAATACGTCCCAGAAGAAAATGTCCAACGCAGAACATGTTATTTCTGTAAGCAGGAGATATTGCCAGGGCAGACAATCGTAACTAAATGCAAGCATATTATGCATGTACATTGTTGGCAGCAGAATGGTTATAAGTGCTCAGAATACGGCCAGAATTGTAAGACGGGTATTCAAGACCATATAGCATGGGATGAATTGTTTACAAAAAGCTCATTCCGTGATTGCTATCAGGCTTTTACGGGCATTCTGGCTGGTTTAATCAGTTGGATTGTTTATGAACTGCTTGGAAGAGGCGGTTTTACTTCGTTGGCCAAAGGCATCGTGAATTTATGCTTATATAATGAGACTCAGCAAGTAAATCTATATGACACTTGTGTGACAAAGGTTTCTGCCTTCCTGACTATAGGCTTTGTTCTTGGTTTCTTCCTCTCGTTCATATTTAGGTCTAATGATGAATATCGTGAAAAGAACTGGAAGGTATATCTGAAGATCATTGGTTTGTCATTGGTGTCTGCTATCATTGGAATGCTGGCTTTCGCTGTTGGGGCTGCTATTCTATGTCTTTTATTATCTATTCTCAATATCACATATATCCCGTGGTACTGCTCATTCCCAGCATACCTGTTGTTTTCAGTCTGTCTGGCACTGAGTCTGACCATAAAGTCTTCCATCCCTTTGAAGAGTGCATTGATAGGAGGCTTATGCTCCGCAGTCATAGGTTTCTTGGTACTCTATTTCTCAAGTCTCTCAAGTTCTAAATACGGGTGGATGAGCATGCTGTTGGATTTCATCATTTATGGCGGTGGTCTTGGTGCTTCGTTGGTAACGGTGCGTATGCTGGCTGAAAAGTATTTCTTGGTTATCCAGAATGGAATAAAGGCAGGTCAACGTATTCCTATCCACAAATGGATGAATGCTACAGGAGGTGGTAATAAAGTCTCTATTGGTATCACTGGTGAGTGTGAAATACAGATGAACTGGGAAAAGAGCAATAAGGTTGCCAAAGAACATGCTCAGTTGTTTATTGACCATGCAAAGACCTTGCCAGTAATAAAGCCTTTAGCTACAGGGGTGGTATTTAATACACGTATTGAACTGCCAGTAGGTAAAACTATGATTCTTGCCAATGGCGATACATTTAGAATTGGTGATACAATCTTTCAGTACGTGGAGATGGATTAATAGAGTGCTTCATGGATATGAGTAACGAAAGAAAATATGAGTGGGGCGAAGGAGTGTTCACGTTACTTTCTTGGTTTAAGAAGGATAAAGTAAAGAATGCTCGCGTCTTGGTGGCTGGTGCTGGTGCACTAGGAAATGAAGTAGTTAAGGATCTGGCCCTGTTTGGGGTGGGACATATTTATGTGGTCGATTTTGACCAGATAGAAATCTCCAATCTTACCCGTTCCATACTCTTCCGTGAAGAAGATGCTTTCAGTCATGCTTATAAAGCAGAGATTGTGGCTAAAAGGGCTATGGAAATAAATCCGCAGATTAAAGTCACTCCAATCGTGGGCAATCTTTTCTCGGAAGTAGGCTTTGGACTCTATCGATCAGTTGATGTAGTAATAGGCTGTTTGGATAGTCGTATAGCACGCTATTTGTTAAATAGGCTGTGTATGCGTGCTGGAAAGACCTGGATTGATGGAAGCATAGAGAATCTGACAGGAGTTGTGAAGGTCTATACTCCTGGCATTAGTTGCTATGAATGTGGCTTGTCAAGGGAAGAGTTTAACAACATCATGCTTCGAACTGGTTGCGCTGATGTCGTTCGTACTCAAGGTGCTGCTGGGCGAGTTGCCACCACCCCCATCAGTGCTTCTATTGTTGGGGCTGTACAAGTGCAGGAGGCTATGAAGATCATTCATCTTGATAGTGATGAAGAAAGCCAGTTTAAAACACTGCAAGGGAAAATGTGGCGATATGAGGGAATGACGAATACCACTTCTATTTATAAATTTGCTTCTTGGAAAAATAACTGCCCTGCACATGAAAGTTGGACAGATATAATAGAAGGTAAGAGCTTATCGGCAAAGCTAACTGTTAAGGAGGCCATTGACGAACTTAAATCATTACTGCATGTGAAAGCGCTTGAGATCAATCTTCGCAACAATAAGTTTATCGACAAGATCGTATCAGATAGGCCGGAAAAAGAGTTTGATGTCATGATTCCTGAGTCAAAACTTGATGATTATATAAACAAACATGAGGAGATTCGTAAATTAAGCTATCGCACTTTGTTCCATAAGTCTTTCTTTGAGAATATAGATTCCGACTTTCCATACATAGATCTCACTTTGCAACAGATAGGTATTCCTGCTTTTGATGTGATACAGGTATCTACAAGAAAGGACTTGTATTTTGTTGAACTAAGTGGAGATGCAAGTCTCTATGTCTGATTTTTGCTTATGTCGTTGAGTAATATTCCAGTTGACATTAATATAGAGTTATTGCTTTCTTATCTCCCTGAAGGTTTTCTGAAAGTGGCTATGAGGGGATTGCATAAACGCAATACCTATAATGATATTATCGATGTAGAAGAGAAAAAAGACGGTACAATAATGGTGGGGGTAGGGCGGAATAGCCTATACAACTCATTGCCAGAGTTTATGTTCCACCCAATTGATCGTTTCGATAATATCCCTAAGGCGGAAGAGAAAGAGCGCTTTGCTGATGAATATGAGAAACAGGAACGAGAGAAAGAATTGGCGTACCAGTTCTTTGCGCCCATTGATTTATTGCTTCTAAAGCTAAAGTCTGATATAAGAGAACGTTTAAGACAGTATTCGGAAGACAATAATGTGTTGATTGATATCTTAGGTGATAGACTGACAAAGGAACAATCTGAGAACCGCTTTATAAAGTTTGCACTCCATTTTTTGCCTTCATGCAAGTATATCCGTGGTAACAAAACTTTGCTGACTTTGCTTTTGCGTAAGGTCTTTATGGAGGAGGATTTGAGAATAGAAATCCACGAAGAACAACAACAATTTGTAGATGATGCACCAAGATATGAAGAGTCTTTGGATTTTCAGTTGGGAAATGGCTATGTAGGCAATGCTTATGAAGACCGTGTTGTGGTATATAATATCAATTACTGGTCTGACGGTTGTTGTGACAAACACTTCATTCAGTTCTTAGATGACGTGGAACTATTCCGTTGTTTTATACAAGACTACTTCTTGGCTGTAGGTGAGGTCTTACGGTTCAATATCAGTCAGGATGATATGCCATTGAGAGTATCAGATGAAATAATTTATAATTATTTGAACTATAACACCAATATATAAGCTATATGGCAAAAAGAATTTGTTGGAAAAGAGGCATGAGGCTTACAGACCAAATATTGCGAGCTTCTGATAATAGTAGAGAGGAGTATTTAGGAAAGGCTTTTGCTCTAGCAGCGGCAGGGCGGTTTGGACTTTTCCCATCTTCCCATCCCTTTGAATTATCATTGAGTATTACCAAGGGTATTGTTGATGTGGAGTCTCTGAGTTGTTTGGGCTTGACTAAGGATGGACAGCTTATTGATGTAAGTTACGATACTAGATATACAGGTTCTTTTGATACCAGAGTTCAGATTCCCGATGTAAGGGATGAGAAGGAGTTCTTCCTGGCAATCAATGCACATTCAGGAGAATGGAGAGAAACCAATGATGGCTATGAGGAACCAGTCTATTCATTTTCACTGATACCCCCCAATTCTCCATTGCCTGACTATTCCATGCCAATTGCCCACTTGGTGGAAGACTATGGATGGAGGTTGGATGATGTCTATTTTGTACCTCCGTGTCTATTTGTCTCATCTCATCCAAAGTATGAGGAGCTGTTAAAACAGTTTCTTGAGGTACTGAAGATTATTGACCTGAAGGCACTGAAATACATTAATTCTAGTGGAAAGATGGCAATTCGTGTCTTTTGGCCTATCGTGCAGCAATTGATTATAACCGTTGATAAGGAACGTGATTTGATGACCCCTATGATGTTGCTCTCGAATGTACAGAAGTGCGTCAGTGCTTTTGCCTGTGCATGTGAGTTAGATGAGAATTTAAACTTAGCTGATGCAGATGCCTATAGGAATTATGTGATGACACCATACTCATACAAGAACGCCTACCACCAAATAAAGGAAGGGCTTGATATCTGTTTGTCTATCAGTGAGAAAGTGGACAAGTTCCAAATGGTTGTTGAAGAGGCAGAGGTGATAAAGATACCTGCTCCGTCTATTAGTCATGAGCAACTATTTCAGAATTGCAAGAATCAAACGGCCTACGTGATGGTTCAAAGTCCCGATTCAAATTCAGAAGTCTTTTATTCTCTTGATGGAGGTGAGCCTTCCAGAAAATTGTTGCGAAATGGTTCTATCCCTCTTGATAGCGGTTTTAGTAAGACTAAGGCACCTGAACCAGACAAATCTGTTGTCATTAAGCTAAAGGCCGTTTCCAATGGTCAAGAGAGTGAGGTGGCAATCTATACGGTAACGCTTCATAAGGACTTTAAAGATTGGAATGGTTTCCAGATTTAAGTATGAGTTTCATAAAGACTCCGTTGATATTTCAAGAATCCGATGGTCATGTCCAAGTTGTCCGTGATTTTGAAGATCGGATAAGGATGCTTGACAACTTGGTCGATTTGATTATATTCACTCCTCAGGGCAGTTTCTTGGCTGATCCTGACTTTGGCTTTGAATATTGGAATCATGAGTATTCAAACATTCATTATAGAGAGTTTAATAGTGACCATAGTAGTTACGCTGTGGGAGGCTTGAGTGATGAGGTGACGAAAGAGGAATGTAAGAAAAGTATTCGTCAGAGTTTGGAGCAGTATGAGCCTCAGCTAAAACAGGTGAATGTTTCTATTGAGATAAATGCTGCAGAAGCAGAAAAACAACGAAAGAAGAAAGTACTTTCCAAATATGTAGTGACTATTTCGGTCGAAGGTATAATCGATGATGGGTTAGGGACTACTACTCCCTATAGAAAAGATGTGCTATTTTTGATGGAGCCAACGGTCAAGAAATACAGAATGTAAAATGTTGAAAGCATGGATGTCGAACTGAGAAGAAAACTGAATGAGACAATAGAGCAACTTCGTCGGATGTCTGCGATTGAGGATTTCAATTATGAGCAAATGGATCCTATCCAGAAAATGATGTTAGTAGCTCTGCTTAACGAAGAGCAGAAAATTCTGGATTATGTCGATACTACCGCACAGAGGGTTGTAGATCGTTATTGTTCTGATTTCATTCCTTGGGGGCAAGTTAGGGCTACGCCTGCCATAACTTTGCTCAATCCAACTTTTCGGAAGAAAGATGCTGGAATTATCAATGTGGGGACAGGGGCTGTGTTCACCTACAAGTCAGGTACTTCAAAGTCACCATTGAATTATATTCCTTTGTTCAATACCTCATTGTTGTCATTCTCCGAACTGTTCGTCCTAACCCCTCATCGGATGAAATATGAGGGTGGAGAGCAGACTGTCTGGCTTGATCGAAGGAATTGTGTTTGGATAGGTGTCGTGACGAAGAGTGAGGTTGAATGTCTGCAAGGCATGTCTATTTTGATCAGAGGAACTGATGGAATTCTTCCCAAACGAATAACGGTAGGGGTGGAGAATACGGATCTGGAATTCTCTTCCATGCGTGAAATGGATAATATGGAGATGGCCGAACCGTTTGATGCTCAGCAATCATCGCGTGAGTTTTTCTCTTTGCTGAATATATGGAAAGAATCTTTAATGAACATGGACGATGCCTCATTGATTTATGTTACAGATCAGATTCGTGACAGGGATTTGTTTAAGCCTCGCTCTTATCCGAAAGTCTTTCAACAATGGCTTGAAGATGAGATTTTAGATTGTTTTGATGAAAACACTTTGTGGCTGGAATTGGATTTCCCAGAAGATTATGTTGTGCCAGATTCGTTTGATATTACCTTGAATGTTCTTCCAGTAGTCAATGTGGATGTGAATAGCTTGACATTAACGCAAGTCTCTCCAATTGCTAAGTTACAAAAGCAAGATGACGCTTTTTTCTTGGGTATTTTGGAGACTAGTGTGGCTTCGCATAGGCAAGGCTTCAATATGAAATCTGATGAAATCCTAATCAGAGATTTTGATGCCTCTTGTTATCATAATGGTGACTTATATAGAGAGGTACGCCAGCTTTATAATAGGTTTATTGATGATTATTATGCGTTTATAGAATATAATAGTATCAAGGATGGAGATGTCCTGAAGAAACTCCGTGAGACCATTAACAAATTAGGGAAGAGCGTAGGCAATAGCAATTCAAAGTTCAAGTTTGATAGTGGAACTTATGTGATGAAAAACATGGATCAATATCCACCTACCTCCTCTACAAAGGTGAGTTATATGACTACCCAAGGAAAGAATGGCAATGCTCCAAGGGTAGGTGAGAACTTGGAAAATAAGAAAGTTCCGGGTTTGGAACAGAAGGTTCCAGTTATTATATCGGCTATGGGGGGAATGGATAAAGCTTCAGCTGATGAACGGTATGAGTTACTACGCTATTACTCGCTGACCAACGATCGTCTCTATACGAAAATGGATATTGATGCTTTTCTGCGTAAAGAGATTATGCGGAAATTCGGTAAGAGTGAATTCCATCGTATCTTTATCAAGATATCTGTAGAAGGTATTGGTGGCGAGGAGTCTTTACAGCGTGGCTTATATATCGATATAGAATTTAAGGACAAGAAGAACTACGAGCGGGCAGTAAACGATTCTTACGATAAAATGCTGAAGCAGATGATAGACAATAAGTCTTGTATTCCTATGCCTATTGATGTACAACTGAAAAGTCTTGAAGAATAAATGAGTACTTACTTTCAGATACCTCAACATACGATCAAGACTGGAGAAATGGCAAAGCGAGCTGTTACCTCCTACCATATAGGTATGGCAGAAGTTAAGCTTTCAGAGAACGTCGCTTTGATGTTGACGCATGACCTTACTGAAGTGGAAACTCGGCTGTCTCAGTGGGGCTTAATGGTGGTAGGGTTGATGTTCGGGGCAGGGGATAAGACGAATGCATCCAATGACATAGGTACATACTCATATTTCAGAGGAGTACCTTCTGCATTCTGTTCTCTCCCTGGCATAGGATGGTGGGGAAACATCCCATTGTCTGAAATAGATGTCTATAGAGTAGACGATAGTTCTTTGAAATGTGGTAAGGTCGCCTATGCACTTACGTTGAGAGGTGGACATGCCAGAAAAGTCCTTATATGGTTTCGTAAGAAAATAATATCATATATCAGAGAAACTAATACAATCCAGTTGGTCCCAAGAAATATATCTGATCCCACCTTAAGAGAACTCTATAATTTGCTGCCTAAAATTGAAAAACTTATAGATGAAGAGAATATCTGGAGCAAGTTTGATATGGGAGAACTGTTGAGATGAATTTCTGTCAGCTTATCGCTGAAACCAAGAGCCTATGAAAAATTTATACTTACTTTTTATTGCCTGCTTTTGGGGATGCCAATACATGGTAATGGCTCAGTCGCCCTCCGATATCCAGGCATATATTTCTAAGTATAAGCAGACCGCATTGGAGCAGGAGCGAAACTATGGTATTCCTGCCCCTATTACCTTGGCGCAAGGCATCTTGGAGTCTGGAGCTGGGAAGAGTGAACTGACTCGTAATTCTAACAACCATTTTGGCATTAAGGCCCTCGGAGGATGGACTGGTAGGGTATATTTAGCATGGGATGATGAAACAGAAAAAAGTCGTTTCAGAGTTTATGACTCTGCTGATGAGTCTTTCAAGGATCATTCAGAGTTCTTAAAAAACAATAGTAGATACAGAGACTTGTTCACTAAGAGTGTCTATGATTACCGTAGCTGGGCTAATGGACTGCAGAGAGCAGGATATGCTACGGCTTCCAACTATGCTAAGGCACTTATAGGTTATATAGATGCCTATCAACTATATATGATAAATGGCGGTGTGAAATTGCGTGCAGGAAAGACTGTCACTATTACCCAAATCATTACCAAAGAAGAGTTGGTCGAGCTCAAAGAGTTCCAATTGGATGATTCTGAGATTTCTGAAGAGCAAGAAAGTGTTACCAACACCATCCAGAAGTATGTGGTGGAAATAAATGAAGTGAGATGTACCATCTTATATCCAGGTGAGACTCTTTCTTCCATAGCGATGAAATATGATATACCCAAATCTAAGTTGTTAGAATTTAATGAAACCACCAGTGAGGGGGATCTTGAAGAAGGCGATATTGTCTTTCTAGATAAGAAGAAGAGTAAATATACAGGTGCTCAGGATTATTACCGAGTAAAGGAAGGAGAAACGTTGTATGACATCTCTCAGCACTTCGGAATAAAACTGGCCAATCTGACTAAGATGAATAAGAAAGATATCTTCTCTACTTTGACAGTTGGAGAAAAATTGAAATTGAAATAAGCATTGAGAATGGATTTAGAAGAATTTGCAAATCGCGGAGAACTGTTCGATGGTCATTATAAACTATTAAGACCACTTAGTACAGAAGGTGGTACAGCCGATGTGTGGTTGGCTATCGATGTGAATACCATTGATACGTCATTTGAAGACGGAGAAGAAGCACAAAGTGGCGAAGAAACGGGTATGACTGTGGCTATAAAGATTTATAGGCCTAAAAATGCACTTGATATAGAGGGTGAGCAGCGTTTCAGGGATGAGTATAAAATTGTCTATGAGTGCCGTCATGCCAATCTCTTGCAACCTACCAGCTTTTCCATTTTTGAAGGCATACCCTATTTGGTCCTTCCTTTCTGTAAGAATGGATCAGCTGAGAATCTGGCAGGTAAGCATCTCACAGATGAAGAATTATGGAAGTTCATACTGGATGTGGCATCAGGTCTGGAGCGACTTCATTCCAATACACCTCAGATTATACATCAGGACATCAAACCTGCCAATATCCTTATTGATAATAATATGAACTATGCCATCACGGACTTTGGAATAAGTTCTAAAAGAGGAGGTGCGCACAGCTATTACTATGACGACGAGAATACTGGAACTTTAGCCTATATGGCCCCCGAGCGTTTCATGGAAGGTGCAGAGCCAATGCCTCAGAGTGATATCTGGGCTTTTGGCGCAACACTCTGTGAAATTTTAACATGGAACGTGCCATTTGGCGAGGAAGGTGGCAACAACCAGTTGAAACCCGATGCTGTGCTTCCAGAGATACCTAATGTGTCACCAGATATACAGAAACTGATTCATGCCTGTCTGGCAAAAGAGCCAGGTGACAGACCTACAGCCAAGCAATTGGTTGAAGCAGCCAAGGCAAAACAGTTTCCAGTTAAGTCTAAGAAACCTCTGTATATCTCTTTATTGGCGTTCGTTATTCTCGCCATTATAGCACTTACTTTCTTCTTAGCTCGCTCTACATCAAAAGAAGCCCCCATTCAGATACCAGAGGTGCCCGTGGAAGAACGCTATGACATTGCTTTGAACCATCTAAGTAGCAATGATGTGGATACTATGAATCTGGGATTGAGACAGATGGACAGTCTGAGTAGCCTTAATTATGTGCCAGCCATTTATCAGATGGGATATACCTACGGATGGTATTCTGCTCAGGAGTCGGTCAGACGAAAGCAGGTCTTAGGCATAGAGATAGGGGATCGTTATATGCCTGTGGTGGATAGTTACAGCCACATGGCAGTTGGCTATTTCACTAAGATTATGGAACTAAACGACTCCCTTTACGCAGGAATCAATGCTCAGGCTATTTACCGTCTTGCATGTTACTATGTGGAAGATAATGCCATCTTCAAGAAAGACCCAGATAAGGGCAAGGATTTCTTGCTCAGATCCAGGGGGTGGGCTATCAAGGCTGATGATAAAGCCATGATAGAGCAGATAGATAGGAATCTGACAACATTTGAATAGTCATTTAATTTAAGATGATATGAAACGTAGATTTGTATTACTATGCATCTTTTGTATAGCTTTGAGTGCGAATGCTCAGGTGGCTAAATGGATGATACCTGCTGCTTATGACACCATAAGGATGGAGGACAATGGCTATGTGATAGTCACAGACTCTGTGTTTTCGCAGATTATCTGGTCGTATAATGCCAGACGTCTTGCTGTCACAGAGGATTCGCTGATGCACTTCAAGAATAATTACGCCATTACCGTAAGACCAGGCCATGAAACCATTACTGGTTTTTATGATCGTTATGGAAATTTTACATCGCTGAGAAATGTGAGAGTGACTCATCATTATCCTTATTTTATGGATGGCTATCTGCTTGTGCAAGAAGGGTCTACGGTGCATTTTGTAAATACTGATGGTAAGATGACAGGACAGAAATTAAACGATGGCTATCCTTTTTCCAATGGCTATGCTTCTGTCACAGCTTTCAAGAATCCTGATAGACAGAAAGATCCATACAACGCACTGATTTCCATAAATCATGAACTTGTCCCATTAGTATTTAATGGAAATGAATTAGCCAGTGACGACATAGACTTCATCTCTTCAGTGAATGATGAAGGCATCGGTGTGGTGGTGGCTCAGAAGAAGGTCTATTTTTTTCATGCAGATAGCAAAAGTCTCTCTGTGGTTCCTGCTGATAAAGATGATGGCGACCAAGTGAAAATAGATGGTAACCTAAGTAAGTCTCTGTTGACTCAGCCCGATGGTACTTCTATCCTATATGCAAGTGCAGGCAAGGGTAAGGAGGTGTCTATCACTTTTGATCCTATAATGATACCTCTTTCTGTGATGTATAAGAGTGGTGAATATATCTATCAGAGAAAACCTAGTGAAGAAGTAAACACTCCACTTAGAACGGTGGAGAAAGACGGAATGCTGGGGATTGTTTGGCCAGACTATACTAATGCAGAGATCTTGCCTCCTCAGTTTACGGATGTTCCTTTGCTCTATGAAGACAGAGCATTTGTGAAAGTTGGTAGGAAATATGGTATGGTGGCTGTCAATTTAGATGAAAGTTTTCGTTTTACGCTAAATAGGGGTGACAATATTCCCTTTAGGCACAATAAACTCAAAACTGTCATCAGATTGGATATGCCTGTGGGGATTTCTTCGGATAAAACTCAGATAGAGATGGTACCAGACTCAGACTGTGAAGTAGATCTTACGTCCATCGAGGGCAGAGATACAGATGCAGGGAATTATGTGCAATACAATTGTGTACTCGACATCCCAGATAACCTGCCTGATGACGAACTGATGGAAATCTCTTATCCGGCCCAGGTGAGGTATCAAGGGTTGCTCTCGTCAGTGATTCCTGTGAAAGCCAATGCTTGGCACTATAAATATTATAATATTGTGGTGAACGAGTCAGAAATCGCCATCAAGGGAGGTGAGGTGACATTTACTTTCGATATACATGCCGACCGATTGGTGGGAGAGGAGATTTATCCTTTCCAGGTAGCACTTCAGACTAAGAACTTACAGACAGAGATTGAGAAAATCTCTGAGACAAGATATAGGTGTAAGGCTAAAGGACTGGCCAACGGGGTAAATGCCATTAGTGTACAAGTGTTCGAAGAGGGCTGTCCTCCAGTATCCTATCCCTTTGATGTTACCTACACCAAGCCAGCAGCTCCTACGGCTGGCAGGGCTGCCGTGGCAGAGAAAGTGGTTATTCAGAAGAAGGCAACTCCGCATGTAGATATTTAGCGACAGAATTATGAAGATAGCTATTTCTTCTCAGACAGATGTAGGCAGAGAGCGGACTAACAATGAGGATGCCGTTACCCATTGCTTAGATATATGCGCTCTGGAATGGGACAAACCCTCAAAGCAGGAATATGTACAATTAGGCACTCTCGGAGCAGTCTCCATCGTGGCCGATGGTATGGGAGGCGCAAACGCAGGGGAAGTGGCCTCAGAACTGTCCATTAACAGTCTGAAGAAGACGTTCCAAGATCATGCTGTCCTTGCTGGACTAAAGACAGAGGCTGAAATACACGCTTTCTTAGCCTCCGCCATAGAAAAAACCAATTTGACACTCTTGCACCATGTCAATGAGGTTCCTGAATCTTGTGGCATGGGTACAACCATTGTCGTGGCATGGCTGTGGCAACAGCAGATTCATTTAGCTTGGTGTGGTGATAGCCGTTGCTATCGCTTTAATCCTAACTGTGGATTGGAATCTCTTACTAAAGACCATTCTTATGTGCAGGAACTGATAGACCGAAAGGAAATCAGTGAGGAAGAGGCTCTTAGCCATCCTGATGCCCACTTGATTACCCGATGCCTGGGCGATGTAGATGCATCTTCTGTACCTGAAGTTAAGACATTCAATATCAATGATGGTGATATATTCCTCTTGTGTTCCGATGGGCTTTGTGGCTATTGCTCTGATCGCACCATTGAGAAGATGCTCTACCACTTCTATAAAGAGCCTGATACCTGTTGTCAAAAGTTAGTGAACCTTGCCCTCGATTATGGCGGATACGATAATATCACAGTTTCTATAGTTTTCACTTTGCCAGATAGGGCGACGGAGCCACCTCTTTCTATACGAGGAAAGATTAGGAAGTGGCTTCATATTTATTAGTTTTACCAATCTTCTTTGCTCTTCTATTAATCTTGTCGAGAGCATTATTACCAAATTATGTAGGTTTCCTTAAATGTGTTTACTGGTTTTGGTAAACGCAGGAAATAATTCTTATTCCCCCAATAAGGATACTTGTGAATAAAATTGGGGAAAATGATTGAATTATAAAATTCCTTTTGTATATTTGTATCACAAAAGTTTCGAAATTCGTGACTATACTCCCGATATTTATATAAATATTAGGAGTATATTCTCATATTTTAATGGACCTATGTACAAGAGAATATTTAATATTGAGAGCAAGTTGGATGAAGGTATGTTTCTGTTTGGTGCACGTCAGACGGGAAAATCCACTCTTTTGAAAGAACGGTTCAAGGGGGCTATTTACTATGATTTGCTTAATCCACGAGTGAGGAGGGCACTCAAACAGAATCCAGATTCTTTCTGGGAGGCTCTTCAGGACAAGCCTGCTGGTACACTTGTCATAGTTGATGAAATCCAGAAAATCCCCGAACTATTGGATGTGGTTCATTCCTTGATGGTGGATAGAGGCTTGTTCTTTATTCTCAGCGGTTCTAGTGCTAGGAAGCTCAAGCGTTCAGGAGCTAACACGCTGGGAGGACGTGCCATACCCGAAACACTTTATCCTCTAGTATGGCCTGAAGTAACGGATTTTCAGATTGATCGTGCTGTTCAGAATGGTATGATTCCACGTCACTATATGGTAGAGGATGCCACTAAGCGTTTGTCTGGGTATGTAAAAGTTTACTTAGATGAAGAAATCAGGGAAGAGGGAGAAGTGAGAGAACTTGACGCATTCGAGAGGTTTATGGAGGTTGCAGCCATTTCTGATGGAGAAATGCTTAACTATTCCAACATAGCATCAGACTGTGGCGTTTCTGCCAAAACGGTTAAATCTTATTTCCAAATTCTCTATGATACACTTATAGGGTATGAGATCCCTGCTTTTCAGAAAGAAATCAAGCGGAAGATCATGCAAGCTCCACGATTCTATTATTTTGACGTTGGGCTGGCCAACTACCTGATGGGCCGCTACTCTCTGAAAAGGGGTACAGATGATTATGGTCATGCCTTTGAGCACTTGGTCGTACAGGAAATTATTGCATACAAAGGATACAATGACAAACGAGATACGATATCCTATTGGCACACTTATGACAAAAAAGAAGTAGATGTTGTTATCGGAGATGCGAAGGTTGCCATTGAAATCAAATCTTCAGAGCATGTGGAGACAAAGCATAAGAAGGGTCTCAAGGCCTTTAAAGAGGAGCATCCTGATTGTCGACTGATTCTCGTATCTCTTGACCCAATTACCCGCAAATCTGGTGATGAAGAACTGATTTACGTACTGGACTTCTTGAAGATGCTTTGGAGTGGTAGCATATTCTAAAAAATCCAAATAAGTGAGTGCATTCTGACTATTATCTACTCCCCACAAGGAATTGCAGGATGCCTGCCATGATGGAGGCGCGTTCGCTTTCCTTGGTGATGCTTTCGAATGGGAAGCCCATGGAGAAGGTGCGATAGTCACTGCCACCGTATGCCACGGCTGCAGAGAAGTTGTTGGCGGTGTAGGTCATGGCTGCAAAGGCGGGATCTACGGCTTCTATGACATCGGCACTCACTACGGGGTATTGCGTCTCATTGAGCCAGGCAGGGATAGATACGGTGCGTCCCATGCCTTTGATGCCATGTTCTGGCGCCTCTGTGCGTACGGAGAGAGGATAGGTGTACTTCAGCATGGTGCGGGCAAACTCTTGTTCCTCTGCTGATTGCATGTCGCTACCAATGTAGGCTCCACTTACCAGCACATTGCCACCTCCCGTCATGTAGGCAGTGAGGATTTGGCGCATCTTAGCGCGGAATGTCTTATAAGGTACTCCATTCAGTGGAAAGGTCTTAGAATCAGCCTTTTCCAAGCCGAGGATAAGGTCTATCACTTCATAGCCACCAGGGCCTATCAGTTGGTCTTCAAAGGCACGGGCACTGCAAGAGGTGAAGCTGTAAGTCGCAGCACTCTTGATGGCCTTGCCATGAATGTAGGGATAATCGAAACTATTGCCAGCGTAGGGGTGTCCCTCCAATTCACTGCCGCTTACGCCCCAGTTCTCTCCACGAGCCTTGCGATCAAAGTTTCGCTGGATACCTCCTAAGGAGGTGTTGTAGTGGTAGGCCACGCCTGGATCTTGGCGTAGGTCGAATCCGCCTTCTGATTCCGTGTTCACTTGGGCAGGTCCGCTCAGACGGTTGAAACCATTGATGACGAGCACTCGATGCTGCTCTTGGCTCGACTTCATGGCACAGAGCACCTCGCTAGGGAAGCTCTCTCCGCCATCATTGAGGGCAGCCACCTTGAAGGAGTAGATCATATCTGGCTGTATCTCCATGGTGAAACGCGGCTCTTCTACGATGATGCCATTGTCGAAATCACCTTCCCCAATGCGGGTATAGACGATGTAGCGACTGGCGATGGCATCGGGTTCCAGCGGGTCGTCAGTAGGTTGCCAAGTGAGTAGAAGCGTGTTCTCTCGCTCTCCAAAACGGATGGCGAAGTGGTCCACTGGCAAGGGCTGCACCACAAAACGCTCTCCACGCTGATTGCTTAGGAAGCGGAGGATGCCTTTGTAGAGGGCACGGGCCATGGTGAACTTGATGTTAGGGTCGTGTCCATAGATCAGGTCGCCAAAGTTCTGGTGCGACATGGTTTCGATGATGGCGGAGGTAGTCCGTGGCACACGCGTCTCGCTGTAGTTACGATCCCAGATATAGCGACGGTTCCATGTAGGGATGAAGCGAGTGCGAAGGTCGCTTACCAGCTGCGTCTGTACCATATCTGCCAAGTCGCGTGAAGCCAGGCGTGATCTGCCACTGCCAAGGAGTCCGTCATTAAACTCGGAGGTGGCAATGGCGAGGGTGCCGATAATGGTGTCTTGGTGATTGAAGCCTGCGTCGCTGTGTATAGCCAAGCTCAGTTCGAAAGGCACACGGGCTCCCTCCTGATCGGGATTGAAGATAGAACCGCCTGAGAGGTAGTTCTGTATCCAAGAGCGGGAGTTGATGTCGTCTGTATAGTCATTGTTGCGCCCTTTCTCCGTATAGACGCTGTCTGGCATGCCTGCCCACTGCCCCCAATAGCGGGCCCCTTCCAAGTAGCGAGGCAGCTCGCTGAGGTGCCCGTCACGACTGATGTTTCCCATGCCTCCGCCAAAGCGTACAGCATCAGCTGTCACCACGCCTTTCTCATTGCTCTTATTGCTCAGCACCACCTTATTGTCATCGCTCTTGCCTTTCTCGAAGCGGAAGGTGCCGAGGTACACCCAAGTGCCGCCACCCATCTGCTGATTGACCTCAAACTCTGTGGTGATGCCGCTGTGAATCACTTGGTAGTGGGCATGGTCAATGCTGGTAGGCATGGTCTGGTATGACACATAGACGGCATACTCGCCCTCCTCTGGGACGTCAGGTATCCATTCGGCTGTGGCATTGCCTCTGCGATCTGTCTCTATATAATGGGCTGTGCCTTGCTGAAACGGATTCTGCGTGGTATAGATGCGTTGTCGCTGTGCGAAACCTGGGAACGAAGCAAGGCTCCATTTAGTGAGTCCTTCGGAGGTCTCTTGGTAGGTGGAGTTGAGCCCGCTGCCAGAAAGATTGCCATCATTGTCCACCACTACCTCATGCGTCTGAATGTCACGTTCACGTGGAGTAAACACGATGGCACCTGCATTCTGCAGCATGGGGATGAGGTAGGGCAGCACGATGCTCTGTGTGAAGAGGTCCTCTGTGGTCGTGAAGAGACGCGGACGCTGCCAGCGCCACTCTTTCCTGTTATCCCAATACTTGCCGTGGCTCTGGGCGATGGAGAGGTGCTTATTCTCCAGTCCAAAACGTGCCAGATAAGGCTTGGAGGCATTGCGTACCCACGGCTTGCCTTGATAGATGAGGTCGGTATAAAGGCGGTCCTTGATGCGATTTTCATTGTAATAATTAGGTATCAGGCTGTCGATGGGGTAGGGACCTGCATAGATTTTGGTCTTGAAAGCACGCAGGGGCTCTGGAATCAGCGCATTCACACTGTCGTAGAGGACCTTCACGTTGTGCTGGCGCAGAGGCTGCGTACCCAGTCGGCTGGAGTAAATGGCTATTTGTCGCTTGGGGTAGTCTATCAGCAGACTGTCTGTCTTCACGCCCACCAACTTGATCTCATCGGCTTGGGAGCGGGTGAAATAATCGTTGAGC
>CALAEY010000109.1 GCA_937891085.1 uncultured Prevotellaceae bacterium
TGAGCGTGGCGTTTGCCGCGGCGATGATCCTGATGGTGCAGGTGAAGTGGGATGCTACCTACGATAAGAACTTCGAAGGGCACGAGCAGGTGTTCCGCCTCGAGAACAATTGGATAGACAACGGACTGTTCTCTACTTTCTTCGATCGCCCTATGATTGAAGAAATGAAGACAGGCAGCCCGAATATTGAGGCTATAGGAACCCTGTCAAACCAGGGAAATATGATATTTTACCGAGAAGGCGACAAAGAATTGGCCATAACCGTGCCTGCCGCTCTTGTGGACAGCACCATGTTCTCCGTATTCCCCTTTGAGTGGGTGGAAGGCTCTGCCAAAGATTTTACCGCCCCTGGAACTGCCGTGCTGGACGAAACCTTCGCCAAAATGTTCTTTGGTGAAGAAAGTGCCATCGGCAAGACACTCCAGATAGGAGAGACGCTCCAGACAGGAGAAAAAGTGACATCCCGTATCGTGGGAGTATTCAAGAATACACCCCGAAATTATAGCATGCATTTCGGGATTATCTCGAATTTAGGGAAACAGTCTCTAGAGGATTCCAGCGAATGGTCTTACAATGCCTTCGTGAAACTCAAGGATCCAACGCAGGCTGCAGAGACCCAAACTGCCATGCTGGATGCGATAAGCACCTATCTGTATAGCGATGAAACCGACGAAAATGAGGTGGAAGTTTACCGTAAGGGCTTCCGTATCACCAACCTGCACGATGCTCACTATGAGCGTGATGTAAGAGCCAACGTAGCCAGTTCCAATAAGGCCATTACGCTTACCCTGTCAGCCATTGCTGCCCTGCTCATCGCCATTGCCATCATCAATTTCATCAACTTCGCCTTTGCCGAGATTCCTTTCCGTATCAAGAACATCAATACCCGCAAGGTGCTGGGTGAAGGACGAGGTTCATTAATCAGAAGGCAGCTGCTGCATGCAGGAATTCTGGCTTTGGTGGGCTTTGGTCTGGCCTGTGTCATCATGCACGTAGTAGCTGGGACTTCATGGGCAGCCTACGTATCCCACAGTCTGAAAGTGCCAGATAATATCGGTATTTTGGTGCTCACCCTGGTGGTAGCCCTCCTTTCAGCCATCGTGGCTGGCATAGCCCCTGCACTCTACTCCACTTCACAGCCTCCTGCACTGGTGCTGAAGGGTTCCTACGGCACTGGTCTCAAAGGCAAAAGACTACGCAATGCATTGGTGGCCCTGCAGTTCATCCTCTCCTTTGTCTTCATCCTGATGGCACTCTTCGTGAACGTGCAGACAAAATTCATGATGAACAAAGACATGGGCTTCAGCCAGGAACAGATCCTGCAAGTGGGGTGCGGCTATTATGCCGGTGGACAACATGAGGCCCTGAAAGACAAACTGCTGCAGAACCCATCGATTGTAGATGCCACTTTTGCCGATGCTCAGATTGTATCCGAAGGAAAGATGGGTTGGGGCCGTACCGTGGACGGAAAGCAGATATTCATGGAGGTGCTCCCTGTTTCTGTGGATTTCCTGCAGTTCTTTGGGCTCCAAGTGACGGACGGACGCGACTTCCAGTCCTCGGACAACCAGAGTGAGATGGGTGCCATGATCGTCAATGAGAATTTTGTACAGATGTATCCCCAGTTCCACGTAGGCAGTCTTACGGGAGGACATGTAGGCGATACTGAGATTGTGGGCATCGTGAAAGACTTCAACTTCAAGAGCCTGCAGCACCCCATGGGACCGCTAGCCCTCTACATCTGGGGAAAGACGCAGTGGAGAAACTTCAGCGTGATGTATGTCAAGACTGCTCCTGGGGCAGACTTCAAGGAAGTGTCAGACTATATAAAGAAAGCGGTCTGCACCTTTGACCCCACCCATGAGCCCGACCAGGTGAACGTACGTCATCTGGATGAGTGGATAGAAAACATGTATAAAGACGAACAATCGCTTGGCAAGCTCATCACCATCGCTTCCCTTGTGGCCCTGCTCATTGCCATCATCGGCATCATCGGGCTGGTGTTCTTTGAGACGCAGTTCCTGAAGAAGGAGATAGCCGTAAGACGTGTAAATGGAGCCACGGTAGAGAGTATTCTGGGCATGATCAACAAGAAATACCTCCTGCTGGCAGGCCTCAGCTTTGTGGTGGCTGCTCCAGTGGCATATTGGATAATGATTTCTTGGCGCAGTGGCTTTGCCTATCAGGCACCTGTCCCTGTATGGATTTTCCTTGCCTCTCTGGCGTTAGTTGGTGCCATTACCTTGTTGGTAGTGACACTGCAAAGCTGGAGAGCCGCCAATGCCAACCCCGTAGATTCATTGAAAAACGAATAATTAATTAATTAAAAACAATAGAATTATGATTACAGTAAACAATCTTACAAAGATCTTCCGTACGGAAGAAATCGAGACAACCGCACTGAATGGCGTAACGTTTGAAATCAAAGACGGCGAGTTCGTAGCCATCATGGGCCCTTCTGGCTGTGGCAAGTCCACGCTGCTCAACATTCTGGGCCTGCTGGACAATCCTACCAGTGGCAGCTACAAACTCCTGGACACAGAGGTAGCCAACCTCAAGGAGAAAGAGCGCACCAAGTTCCGCAAGGGCAACATCGGCTTTGTGTTCCAGAGCTTCAACCTCATCGACGAACTGAATGTGTATGAGAACATCGAGTTGCCGCTGCGCTATCTGAACATCAGTGCCAGCGAGCGCAAGCAGAAGGTCACGGCCATCATGAAGCGCATGGCCATCAGCCATCGCGCCCAGCACTTCCCACAGCAACTCTCTGGCGGTCAGCAGCAACGTGTGGCCATTGCCCGTGCCGTGGTAGCCGGTCCTAAGCTAATCCTTGCCGATGAGCCTACGGGTAATCTGGATTCCAAGAACGGCAAGGAAGTGATGGACTTGCTCACCGAACTGAATAGAGAAGGCACCACCATCGTGATGGTAACTCACTCACAGAAAGATGCCGCCTGTGCACAACGCACCATCGACCTGTTTGACGGTCAGATAGTAAACGATGTAAAGAACGAGCTTTAAAAAAGAAAGAAACTGATGAAATCCTACTTGAAATTCCTATCCCGCAACAAGCTTTACACCGCCATCGAGGCGGTGGGGCTTGCTGTGAGCTTAGCGTTTGTCATCTTGATAGGCAGCTATGCCTGGCAACAATGGGCTGTGACGCAAGAGAATACGGACAGAGAAAACATCTATACCTTCGGCATGCCAGATTCCCCAGGACTGACCTTCGGCTTCAGTGATGCTGTGATGCAGCAGGTCCCTGAGGCAGAGATGGCTGTGCGCTATTCCTCTAATACACTTCTGCGAGTAGCGATTGGCACAGAACGCTTTGACGTTACGGATATGGCTGCCGTGGGCAAGGATTTCTTCAAGATGTTTCCATACTATCATTTCTTAGAAGGCAGCCCAGAGGTATTTGATGACATTTCAAACATCGTAGTTTCTGAAAGCTTCGCCAGAACGCACGACCTGAAAGTGGGGCAGATGATCATGCTCAATGAAGGAGAACACACTGTAGCTGGCATTATAGAGGATTTTCAGGGTACGCTTTTCAAGAAAGTAGATATCTGGGGTAATGAGAAAGACACCAGAGTGAATGGAACTGCCCTTGAGAACATGTATGATCATTTTGGGTCGGTAGTCACTTTCGTAAAGTTCGCTCCTGGCACTGATTCTGATGACATATATAATAAGGTGGAGCAGGTCTGCAAAACCATATATCCCGACTTGTATGGCCGCAGTTTCTTTGAAAAGCTGGATATGACGCGACTGGACAAGCTGTTTTTCAAAGAATTAGACTACAGCCCCTTCAGACAAGGCGATATGGATACCCTGCGGCTTTTGGCCATCGTAGGTCTGCTGCTGCTATTCTCGGCTATCTTTAATTACATCAACCTTTCCTTTGCCCTTACTGGTAAACGTGCCAAGGAGATGGCGATGCGACAGCTTTTAGGTGCTGAGAAGCTGACTATCCTTTGGAAATATATCGCAGAGTCCATTGCCTTCACAGCCGTATGTTTCATGCTTGGTCTGCTCTTGGCCTATGCCTTTGCTCCTGCCATCAACAGTTTGCTGAACGATCCGGATGTGCCTATCAGCGTGCAGCTGACACCTGGGTATCTGATGATGTATCTGCTACTGATTATCTTGGTGGGCACGCTGGCTGGCTTACTGCCCGCACTGCTGGCAAGTCGTTTTAAACCCATCGACATAGTGAGAGGCACCTTCCGACGCAGCACCAAGATGACATTCAGCAAGATCTTCATAGTGCTTCAGAATGGCTTAGCAGTGTTTCTCATAGCCATGGCGCTGATTATGGAAGCGCAATACCAGACATCACTCCACCGTCCGCTGCACGCCAACATCAAGCAGATGGTATTGGTAAGGGCACTGGCTCGTTCAGGTGTGGATGCGCTGGAGGCATCATTGGCAAAATTGCCTTTCATCAAGCAGATAGGACACGCCAATTACGTCCCCCTTGGCGGTGCTGGAGGGCAGTATTCAGAGACCCACGATGGCCAAGATATCATGTATCGCTACTTCAAAGTAGATACAACGGCTTTCCGCATGCTGGATTTCGAGGTGCTGAAAGATTATAAGACTCCGACTTCTGGTGGCGTCTGGTTCTGCAAAACTGCCTTCAATGCCACAGGATTGACGGATGATGACCTCTCTATCGACATGCTGTCACAGCGCACTGGCGGAGACTGCGATCATGTGGCAGGAATCATCACCGACTTCCCTGTTGACAAAACCAATATGGGTGCAGTGGAGAATGTGATAGTAACTATCCGACCAACAGAGGAGCTGTCGGGCTATTTGTTGCTGGAACTTTCAGAAGATTCTGGAGAAGCCAGAAAAGCCATCCAAGAAACCCTGGACAACTGGAAAGAGACGACACAAGTATATTACCAAAGTACCGACTTTGCGGAAGACAGTCTTCGTGAAGGCTTGAAACCTGTTCGCAACAATATGCGACTCTTAGAGGTCTTTATGCTGCTGGCCGTCATCATTTCTCTCTTAGGCCTTGTGGCTATGAGTACTTATTATGCTGGTCAACGTTCTACTTCGATTGCTGTGAGGAAAGTATTCGGAGGAACGGTGGATTCTGAACTGTGGCGTGGCGTGCGAGATTATATGGTAATGGTAGCCATTGCCTGCGTTATCGGCATTCCTATAGCTGTCTGGGCAGCTGGCAAATATCTGGAAAGGTTCACGGTAAAATTGGAGAACTACAGTTGGATCTTTGTCCTGGCTGTAATCATCACCTTTGCCATCGCCTTCGGCTCCGTGCTCTGGCAAACCTTAAAGGCAGCGAGAACCAATCCAGCGACTGAACTGAAAAAGGAGTAATCTAGAAATGGCGGGCGTAGTCCATCCTCTCATGAAGGATACGGACCACCCATACGGAGCCATCTTTACGCTTGTTATAGAAAACAATATGGTGACCAACATGATAACCCATAAGACCAGGTTTGATATCCTCGAAACTCTTTCCCAAATAACCAGAAAGCTTCGAGAGGCCGATAATGGCATCACGAATGTCGTTGTAATACTTGTTGGCCTGCTCCTCAGACCACGTTTGGACGGTGTAATTCCAAATACTGTCCAAATCGGCAATTGCCTTTTGGGATATTGTGTACTTAGCCATTTTCTCTGCGCTTTGCCTTCAACTCTTCCAAGTGAGTTTCAAAGTCGAAATCTTCTACGAGACCACTATTCATCCCCTCTTCGATGGCAGAGCGAAGCGCGGCCATTTTCTGCTCCTGATCTTCCAGCAGGCGCAGTCCTGCACGGAGAACCTCGCTGGCATTATTATATCGGCCACGGGCAATGGTTTCCCGGACAAAGTTGTCGAAGTAGCTGCCAAGTGCAACGGATGTTGTTTTCATAAGCTTATGTTTTTAGCGCAAAGTTACCAATATTTAATAACACTCCAAATAATTAGAGAAAAAACTAACAATAATATGAAGAGTTACTTAAAATTCCTATCCCGGAACAAGCTCTACACCGCCATCGAGGCGGTGGGGCTGGCGGTAAGTCTGGCGTTCGTCATACTCATTGGCAGCTACGTAGTGCAACAAAATGAAGTGGCACATGAGTCGCCTGAGTGGAAGCGGACCTTTGTTCTGGGAAACGACGATTTCCTGGGACTCACCTATTGGGACAAGGAAGAAGTGGAAATGAATATCCCCGAAGTAGAGGCTGTGACGCACATGGCCTTACTGTGGCAACCTACCATTCAGATAGGCGAAGACCTGGTCAGAGGTACTGGCATGGAGGCCGATGCGGAATTCTTCGAGGTGTTCCCACAATACCAAATCATAGAAGGGAATGTACAGGACTTTGTAGGGAAGACCGATGTCCTCATCAGCCAATCGCTGGCAAGGCGCCTAACCAAAAATGGGGAGAGTCTGGTGGGCAGCATCATCAAGGTGAACGAGTCGGAACGCACCATCAAGGGCGTATATGCCGATTTTGAGAACACCTTCTTCATACCTTGTGACATCATTACCCACATCTCTGACACTTGGGCAGCCGACCAAAGCAAGTCGTTCAACAGCATAGGCAACTATTCCACTTGGTTCCTGGTGCGCCCAGACGCTGACCTTGCTGCCGTAGAAGCCAAAGCGAAGGCTCTCCTGCACAAGAACTACGATGAAACCTGGCAAGCCGAACGTGTGGACAAGTGGCGCCCCTACCGCATGGACGAGGCCTTCTTCTTTGAAGGAAGTCCCACGGGACTGAACCGCTCAGGAAACAAGCAGATGCTGAACCTCCTTACCGTAGTGGTGCTTCTGCTACTGTTGTCGGCTATCTTCAACTATGTGAACCTGAACCTGGCACTCACTGGAAAGCGTGCCAAGGAGATGGCTACCCGCCGCCTCTTGGGAGCCGACCGAAACGCCATTCTCTGGAAATACATCGTAGAGTCTGTGGCTTTCACCGCCATGTGTTTTGCAGTTGCGCTGATATTGGCCTATCTGCTGGCACCTATGATGAGTAATCTGGTATCTACCAGTGACCCGGAAATGGTTTCTTACGGAACAGATGATATGGGAGTGGGAATCTCGTTCATGATGACTCCAGGGTATATAGCGGCATACATAGCTGTGATACTGATTTTAGGTGTCATCTGCGGTCTGCTCCCTGCCTATATGGCTTCACGCTACCAACCCATCGACGTGATTAAGGGTTCCTTCCGTCGGAAAAACAAGATGGTGCTGAGCCGTGTCTTCATCGTGGTGCAGAATGTGCTGGCTGTGTTCCTCATTGCCGTCGCCTTGGTGATGGAAGCACAGATGCAGCACATGCTCTCACGCCCTACCCATGCGGCAGTGGACAACCTCTATTACATAGAATATTCGGCACGCGACTATGACATGGCGAAGCTGTTTCTGGACAAGGTGCATGCACTTCCGTTTGTTACTCAGGTAGGCATGGGACGCGGTATACCTGGACTAATAAACATGACCATAGGCGTAAAGGTGGACGAGGAACACCATGTAAATATGCCAGTCATTCTTTGCGACTCCACTTATTTCCAGCTATTAGGACTGGAAGTGGAGGAAGACTTCGACCATCCGCTGGTGCATTCACTGTGGATGAGCGAATCGGCTTTCCGTGCGGCAGGCGTGTCTGATACCACTACAGTGTTCCCACGAAGAATAAGTGTGAACGGTGCTCAGCCTGAGTTTATCGGTGGAATCGTACATGATTTCCCTACCAGTGCGGCCTCCTCAAAAGAGATCAATCCCAACGGGGGCATCATCGTGACCAAGGCAGAAGAGTTGAGTTTTGCCAACTGCCTGCTCATCGGCACTACTGGTGAGGACAAGTCTTATGACGAGGCCATACGTAAGGCCTATCGAGACTACAGGTTGGAGCAGTCGGGCACTGAAGAAGCAGCCTGGCTCAGTGGATTCGTGAGAGACCTGAACTACCAGCAACTGGAGCCGGAGCGCAGGACACTGCGTCTGGTGGAACTCTTTGCGGTACTTTCCGTTCTGATTGCGCTGCTGGGCCTGCTGGCTATGAGTACCTATTTTGCCGATGAGAATACTAAGCAGATAGCCATCCGCAAAGTGTTTGGATCGGATGTGACAAAGGAAACTTGGAGGAATGTCCGCAGCTATATGGTGCTGGTAGGTGTGGCCTGCCTTATTGGAATCCCGCTGGCCATCTGGGCTGCACAGGTATACCTGGAGCGCTTCGCCTACCGTATCGAAGGGTACGGATGGGTGTTCGTGGTAGCAGTTATCATTTCGCTGACCATTGCCTTTGGAACAGTACTCTGGCAGACGTTGAAGGCGGCGAAGACCAATCCGGCGATTGAACTGAAGAAAGAGTGAAAGAAGAGAAAGCCCCACTTTCTATTCCGAGCGACGATGAAGAAAAGCCCTATAAGGGCTTAATTGAAGAAAGAATAAAATGCATTAAAACAAATGAAAACAAAAAGTGATATTTGGATTAAGGTGCTGTCCTTAGGTGTAGGTATGGCAGTGGGCATCGTGCTCATAGCCAAGGTGTTTTTCGAGCTAAGCTACGACAGCTTCTATCAAGACGTGGAACGGGTATATACCATTCGCACAGGTTACAGCCAGCAGGGTGAATCGAATGAATACGATCAGGTGAGCGGTGCCACTGCCCCAGGCTTCAAGGCCGAAGTGCCAGGCGTAGAAAGTGCCACACGCACTACCTATGTGTTCAATGAAGACACCTATCTGGACGAGGAGGGCAACAAGATCACGGGCACTCTGGTGTGTGCCGATACTTGCTTCTTTGGGGTGTTCAATCGCCCTATCTTAGCAGGCGACCCTGTGAAAGCATTGGGTAAATTTGGCACACTGATGGTGAGCCGCAGCTTTGCCGACAAGTTGGTCACCTCGCCTGGCGATTACTCTTCCGTCATAGGCAAGCAGATAGCCAACACCACCATGGAAGGACTCAAACTTACCATTGAAGGGGTGTATGAGGACTTCCCTAAGAACGGCACGCTAGACTATGACATCCTGCTCTCTATGGATACCTATGGCAAGCAAAGCACGGAGAACTGGTTAGGCAACGACCGCTACAAGGGCTATGTGAAACTGGCTCCCGGCGTGGATCCCAACGGTCTGAAAGATGCCATCCGCAAGATGCAGGAGGCTCATCAACCACTGGAGCAGTTGGAGAAGAATGGTACCTCGCTTTGGTACTTCCTCTCTCCTTTCGACAAAATGCACACCTCCGATCCTGAGGTGAAGAGCCAGATCATCCTACTCTCCATTGTGGCAGCACTGCTGCTTATCATCAGTCTGCTGAACTATATCCTTATCGTGATTTCATCGATGGTGAAACGCTCTAGGGAAGTTGGTGTGCGGAAGTGCTATGGAGCAGAGAGTAAGCATATCTACGGCATGCTGTCGCGTGAGGCTTTGCTGCACCTGACATTGGCCTTGGCACTGGCTGCCGTACTGATTTTTGCAGGCAGAAGTCTGGTGGAGAACTTGCTGGGAGTGCCATTCACCACGCTGCTGGTGCCTCAAAGCGTCATTGCCATCGCAGTGGTCATCGCCTTAGTGCTGCTCATCTCCATCGTGGTGCCAGCCAATCTCTATATGCGCATCCCTGTGTATGAGGCACTGAAGAACTATACGGAGCACTCACGCAAATGGAAACTGGGACTGCTGGGCACTCAGGTGCTGATCAACGTGTTCCTGGTGGTGATGATGCTGATCATAGGGCAGCAATATAATAAGGTGGCGCACAGCAATCCGGGCTACAACTACGACAACCTCTACTACATCGACCTATTTGACGGTGACCGTCAGGCACAGGTACGAGCCGCAAGCACCTTGCAGAATCTTCCTGAGGTGACGGGCGTGGCTGCCAGCTACAACCTGCCATTCCAAGGCTCCAACGGTGACAACGTATATCTGCCCGATGACGACAAGGAGCTATTCAACATAGCCGACCAGTATGAATGTTCTACAGGGTTCTATGACCTCTTGGACATCCAGTTCGTGGAGGGCCGTGCCCCACGTGATTCTTCCGAGGTGGCCGTCGATGAGAAGTTTGTGCTGAAGATGAAGGAATTTACAGATTGGAGCGACGGGGCTGTGGGCAAGCAAATTTTCGTCACCGGACACGAGCGAGACCGTACGGGGGAGAATGCATATTTCACCATCTCGGGAGTGTACAAGAGCTACCTGATAGGCAACCTGACCGGCGTGGACGAGCGCCCGAGTGCTTTGTTCCACGGAGAGATTGGTTCCATGAGTTCCTGGATGCCCCACATCTTCTTCAAGCTCAATCGCACGGATGAAGCTACTCTCCAGAAGGTACAGCAGACACTCACCGAGGCTCTGGAAGGGAAGGAAGTCAACCTCATCTCTTACGCAGAATCCATGCGTGCTGCCTATGACGACAGCAAGAAGATGCGGAACACGCTGGTGCTGGGAGCTATCTTCAGTCTGCTCATCGCTATGCTGGGACTGATAGGATTCATACGCGACGAAAGCCTGCGACGCAGCAAGGAAATGGCAGTGCGCAAGATCAATGGTGCCACTACCCGTGATATTCTGGGCATCTTTGCGTGGGATATCCAGAAGCTCTCCATCGTGATGGCACTGATAGGCATGGCTGCCGCCTACTATATGGCGGATAAATGGCTGGAGCAGTTTGCTGAGAAGGTGACGCTACACCCACTCTATTTCATTGGCGGAGCATTGCTCGTGCTGCTGATAGTGCTGGCAGTGGTGATACTCAACTGCCTCCACATTGCCCATGCCAACCCTGTGGAGTCATTAAAGAACGAATAAATCTCTTCTATGTTAAACATTAGCAACAATACAAGTGGCTAAAATAGAATGACCCCAGAACCATGCGGCACCTGTGAAGGCCCCGCATGGCAGAAAGGGTCAGTACCTTCGAAATGCATTTATCAGATTTAATGTTGAAGGGAGAGGCTGTCTTTGGGCAGCCTCTTTTATTTCAATCAAACAACTCACGCAGCACTTGGAGGGACTTGAGCTCTGGGAAGTCGGGCAGGTGCAGGCGATAGAACTCATTGAGGACGGCGAGCATGCGGCTGCGCTCCGTACGACTGAAACGGAAGAGGTGCATGGTTTCAAAGTTGATGCGCGAAAGCTGGGGAATGTAGGCGGTTTCTTCGGGTGCCAGGTAGTGTGTGTGCGTCAGGGGACGAAGGCCCACGAAGGTGGCATTCTGCAGATCGAAGTAATCGCCTGTATGGTAGTTCTCGAAATTGGGATAGATGCCCAAGAAGCGCGAGAGGCGCAGCAGGAAGACGATGTGGAAATTGCTGAAGCCCTCCCTGCTGCCATCAAGGAATGAGATGGAGTAATAGAGGTACTCAAAGAGGGGCAGGTTCTGCTCTTCTTCCCGCAAGGCACGGGTGAGAAACTCAGAGAGGAACATCACAATGGCCTGCTTGTAGGGATTGAAGGGAATATCGGCAAAGGGCTGCAGCGTCTTGGCCTCGGCCACCTTATATATACTGGTATGTGGGCGTACGTCGATCTCCAACTCCAGCAAGGCCAACGGCTGGAAGAGCACCACAGGCACCTTGCCCCGCCCCGTCTTAGGGATGCGCAAAGCCAGTTGGCACCGACCGCGAACGTCTGTATAGACATCAGCTATCAGCGAAGAATCCTTATATTTTATGGTGCGCAACACGATGGCGCGGGTAGTCTGAAGCATGTTTTCGCCCCCATTTTTAAGGTTTTACCCTACAAAGCTACAAAAAATTTTCATTGAATGCTTTGTCAATTCAAAATAAGTACCTACCTTTGCAGTCGCAACTGAAGAAACGGTCCATTCGTCTATCGGTTAGGACGAGAGATTTTCATTCTCTAAAGAGCAGTTC
>CALAEY010000110.1 GCA_937891085.1 uncultured Prevotellaceae bacterium
GGTGCAACCCTTTTCATTCCCTTTGGCGAACTAAGTCGCTCATGTACGTTTCATACTCAAAATAAAATAATTCTCTATTACTTCATTGCAAATGTAACACATTTATCTCTAACATGAAATAATTTTCGGGAATTCCAAAGAAATTATAAATGGAGGGGCATGCAGGCGCTCCCACATACCCCTCGCTCTTGAACTGGAATCTAGCATAATCGCAGCCAAGTATTCTATTCTATATAGTTTCCTTTAAAAAAAGCTCTCAGAGAGAGCATCTATGCTCACTGGTGTGGGCATTTTTGCTCACAGCCTTGAACATTGTGAGCATTCAGTTGAGCTGTTTCCGGAAAACTTGCCATACTTCATTTTACCCTACACCCTCTTAACTCACTGATGCACTGACTATTGCACGCAAAAGGTGTAGGGGTGTAGGGGTTTTGCGTTTCATTGCTCACGATGCACCCATAAGGGTTACTATGCAGGGCGCTTCTAGACCCAAACCTGATAATTGGGGAATTTTCAGTTTGTCTAAAACCAAGCGCCAAGTAAACGCTTTCACAATATGTATATCCCTCCCACCCTGTATATGGGCTTATGTCTACCCACACAATCCCTAGGAAGGGACGATACAAAGATTTTTAGAAAAAAAACATAATCTTTGGAATAAACATAGCAATCTATGCTTTTTTCACTATATTTGTTTACCAAAACAATAAAACGCCATGAGAAAGTACACCCTATTATATATGCTATGCTGCACACTAGTGCTACAAGCCCAAATGGTATGGCACAATCCGCTGAGTGGAGATACGGCCAGAGTGCAAGGACGGGGATGGAATATGGAGGCTGGAGGCAACTACCACCGTTTTCCTGATCGGCTGAAGACATTGCTGCGCACGGAAGTGTGGCAGCTCTCGAACAACAGCGCAGGGCTGCACGTGGACTTCTACTCCAATGCTCCAGAAATCATCGTGCGCTATACGGTGAGCGGAAACAAGACGCTGCCAAACCTCACCACCATCGCAGTAAGCGGACTGGACCTCTATGCCACTGACTCTAATGGAAAGACGGACTGGTGCGCCTGTCCTGGCAACTACAGTTTCGGACAAGCCACAGCAGATACCATCACCTTCCACTACAAGGGCCTCACGTACCACAACCAGCACCGCTTAGGTAGCGAGTATCGCCTCTTCCTACCTCTCTACAACACAGTGACATGGCTGGAGATAGGCACTCCAGAGGGCAGCACCTTCAAATGGAGCCCACTGAGTACAGAGAAGCCCATTGTGATCTATGGTACCTCCATCGCCCAGGGAGCCTCTGCTTCACGCCCTGCTATGGCTTGGACAAACATCCTGCAACGCCGTCTGGATGCACCTATCTATAACTTAGGCTTCTCTGGCAATGCCTGGATGGACGAGGCCGTGTTTGATGCCCTCAGCGAGACGGATGCACGGATGTATATCCTAGACTGCATGCCCAACATGTATCGGTGGAAAGAGGACATCTACACTCGTACGTTGGCTGGCGTGAAGAAGCTGCGCCAAAAGAGCGAGGCCCCTATCCTGCTGGTGGAGAACGATGGCTATATGTATGGTACTACCAACCCCTCTATCGCTGAGGAAACCAAGGTAACCAACGAGGAACTGCATCGGGTCTACGAAGCCCTTTTGCAACAAGGGGTGAAGAATCTCTACTACCTCACGATGGAGGAAATAGGCCTCACACCCGACTCTCAGGTGGACGGATGGCACGCCTCCGATGTAGGCATGGAGCAATATGCTGCTGCCTACATGACGAAGATCATGGATATACTAGACCTTCACCCATTGACTGACTACGTCGCCGTGCGCCAACGTCGTGAGCCTGCCACTTATGAATGGAACGAGCGCCATGAATCCGTGCTGCAGCGCCATCGCACCATCCAGCCCGATGTGCTGATGATAGGCAACTCCATCATGCACTACTGGGCAGGAGAGCCCTCGCATCGCATCCATCGCAATGTGGAAGCTTGGAATCGCCTTTTCGAGGGCATGCAAGTCACCAACATGGGCTTCGGATGGGATCGCATAGAGAATGTGCTCTGGCGCATCCAGCATGGTGAGCTCGATGGTATAAGCCCCAAGCACATCTGCCTGATGATAGGCACCAATAACATCAGCATCCGTGAGAAGCCTGAGAAGATAGCCAGAGGCATCACGGAGCTGGCAGACGCCATACGCAGAAAGCAGCCACAGGCACACCTCCACGTGCTTACAGTCTTCCCTCGCAAGGACATGAATGCCGATGTGAAGGCAGTAAACCAACTCCTGAAGCAGATGCTACACACAGATGCCCTTACAGATCTGATAGACATGACTTCTGCGCTCACGCTTCCAAATGGCCAGATAGACCCCTCGCTCTATGGCACAGACGGCCTCCATCCAGCTGCCAAAGGGTACGAAAAAGTGGCTGAAACGCTAAAAAAAGTAATATTTCAACCAAATTAAAAAATGTATCATCTTTTTAACATAGAAGTATTTGATATATAAAATATTTTTTGTACATTTGACAAAGTTAAAAAACAAACAACACAAAGGAGGTTCAAAACCATGATGTTCAACAAAGACAGTATCGTCAACAACAGCCGGAAGCTCTATGCTACCATGAAAAGAATGTATCACTATTCGTTCAGCGACCTTCAAGGAGAAAGTCAACTGAATGACACAGACCTCTGCTTAGCCATTGGTCAGTTATTGCAAGAAGGAAAGCTGATGCAACGAAAGGGTACAGACGGCATTTACTATCTGGTTGCCTAAAGAAAGAAAAATAGCGAGGTCGACGGCCTCGCTATTTCTCTTATTACGTGTTGCTTTCTACATCGTTCCTTGTCTTCTAAGGGAGGGATTATTTTTCATTTACAATATCAAGCCCGACTCTCCATGAACGGTGATCAAGTCCCCAAAGCCCATCTCTTCTGCAAAGTCCTCCAGCAGGGCATACTCATCACCTGGCTGCGGATCATCCTCCAGATAGTCGATGAACTCCTCATACAGGCGGTCCACCTTCTGATACTCCTTCTCATTGCCGTGGTACTCACTCACCACATTGATGCCATAGAGGTTGGCATAATACAGCGAAGCGATAAGCACCATCAGGCGACTGGCATTCACCACTGTCTGAGGCATCAGGTCCAACTCCTTGCTGGGACGGATGGCCGTGAGGCTCTCCTGCTCTTGACGCGTGAGGAAGAGCAACTGCATGGGGCGCAGCTGAGGATATTCAAAGTAGATGCGATCTTCCACGATGAGGTCGTGAATGAAGTTCATCAGTTGGTAACTGAATCCATCTGCCACGCCACGCTTGAAGGCCTCTAAGCTCTCAGGACGCATCTTTGAGGCAAAGTTGCTGAAGAATACGCCAAAACGCCTGTTGAAGTTAGCCAGATTCGTAGAGGTAAACTCCACCACCTTATTCTTTCCACGCATACGCGCTTCTTGCACCATCTGCAGACGAATGAGCTTTCGCATCACTAAGTAAACTGTAAATGGCAGGTTGGACTGATACTTTATCTCATGGGGCTCATTACCTTGAGCCTTGGCCACTTGGAGTATGGCAGAATGCACGATGCTATCATCCGCAGTGATGTTGATTTGCTTGCCATCAGCCTGTTCCAGTTTCGCCTTCAGGCCATCGATCACAGGCTTGAAGTCTCTCTCGCTGACCAACTTTTCCGACAGGGAAACCAGCAGTCGCAGCAGGTTGTCGCGCGTGCCAGAATTGTCCACCGCCTGAAGTGTCTTCTGCGTGCCATCCATACAAACCTGGAATGCCCGCTCTGTATCACCCTGCTGGAAGTAAGCCAGTGCCCTGCCATAGTGCGCATTCACATAGTAAGGATTGCGCTCCAACGCCTGCTCAAACAGGCGGATGGCCTCTCCAAACTCCTTGCGATCCAAGCAGGCAGCCCCCACGTTGGTCACAGCGATGAAGTTCAGAGGGTCATACTCTATCGCCTTCCGATAGTAACCCTCTGCCTCCTCAGGCTTTCCTGCAGCCAGATACACATTACCCAGCTGCACCAGTGCTGTCACGCCAGCAGGTGTCTCCTCTATCTCCAGCTCAGCCCCGTCCTCAGTGAGCTTCACCACAGGCTTGTAAGCCAACTCTTCAAAAGCTTTTCCTATCTCGTTTTTCAGCTCCTCCAGCGTCTTGGCACCAAAGGCATTTTCTGTGAGTTTCAGTAAAATTATCATAAGTCTTTCAGAATTTATGGTGCGAATATACGAATAATTTGAAACAATCTCATATCTTTGTCGAAATTAAAAGTGAAAGATGATGTATTACTATCAGCATCTTATTTCTGCATTTTTCAGGGTGCGAAGATAGTGAATTATTGGCAAACTTATATTATCTTTGCCTCTGCAACCTTAAAAAACATACATTATGAAAAGATTTCTTGTCACATGCATGACTTTCTCATTCGCTCTCTGCCTCTGCGCACAGACCACAGGCAATGGCTATCCATATACGCAGGTTCCCTTTACAGCCGTGAAAGTAGCGCCAGAGTCGTTCTGGGGACAACGCATCAAGGCGGCCCGCGAGGTGACCATCCCTCTGGCTTTCAGCAAGTGCGAGAGCGAAGGGCGCTACAGGAATTTCGAGATGGCGGCCTATACGCTGCAGCATCCTGGACATGCAGGCCTTCAGACGGATGAATGGGACGTGAGCAAGTTCATGGGATATTCATTCGATGATACTGATGTCTATAAGACCATAGAAGGGGCCAGCTATGTGCTGCAGACCTATCCAGACAAGACGTTGGAAGCCTACATCGACAGCATCCTTGACATTGTGGCTGCTGCCCAAGAGCCCGATGGCTACCTTTATACGGCACGCACCATCAATCCTCAGAAACCTCACGAGTGGTCGGGCACCCATCGCTGGGAGAAGGACGAGGTACTGAGTCATGAACTTTACAACTTAGGCCACATGGTGGATGCTGCCTGCGCACACTATCAAGCCACAGGTTCGCGGAAGTTTCTTGACATTGCCATGAAGTATGCCGACTGTGTGGTGCGTGAGGTTGGTCCTCGTGCTGGACAGGCATGCATCGTGCCTGGCCATCAGATCGCAGAGATGGCGTTGGCACGTCTCTATGTGCTCACAGGCGAGAAGAAATACCTCGACGAGGCGAAGTTCTTCCTCGACTATCGAGGCAAGACAGAAATCAGCGATATCTACAGCCAGAGCCACCAGCCTGTGGTGGAGCAGACTGAGGCTTGGGGACATGCTGTGCGAGCTGGCTACATGTATGCCGGCATGGCTGATGTGGCTGCCCTGACAGGTGATGAGGGCTACATCAAGGCTATAGATGCCATCTGGCACAACATCGTGGAGCGTAAGTACTACCTTACTGGAGGCGTGGGAGCCCGTCATGCTGGTGAGGCGTTCGGGGCGGATTATGAATTACCTAATCTCACAGCCTATAATGAAACTTGTGCTGCTATTGCACAGGTTTACCTCAATGAGCGCATGTTCCTGCTGCATGGCGATGCCAAGTATATCGACTGCCTGGAGCGTACCTTATATAATGGTGTAATCAGTGGCATGAGCGTAGACGGTGGAAAGTTCTTCTACCCCAACCCACTCTGCTCCGATGGTGTGTATAAGTTCAACTCTGAGGGCACCACTACCCGCCAAGACTGGTTTGGCTGCGCCTGCTGCCCCAGCAACTTGTGTCGCTTCATCCCTTCCGTGCCTGGCTATATCTATGCGGTGAAGGACAAGAATCTGTATGTCAACCTCTTCACTGCCAACACAGCCACCCTGCAAGTAGAGGGGCGTGATGTTACGCTGGAGGAGACCACCCAATATCCTTGGGATGGATACATCAGTCTGCGCATCGCCCAGAATCGGGCATCCGACTTCACCCTGATGGTGCGCATCCCTGGGTGGGTACGTGGCAGCGTTGTGCCCAGCGACCTCTACAGCTACAGCGATGCAGAGCAGCTCTCCTACACCATCTCCGTGAATGGCGAGACACTCACCACACCAGTCAATGCCCAGGGCTATGTACCTATCTCTCGTAAGTGGAAGAAGGGCGATGTGGTACGCATCCAATTCGATATGAAGCCTCGCACCGTGACAGCCAGTCAGAAGGTGAAGGATGATCGTGGGCGTGTAGCTGTGGAGCGTGGTCCGTTGGTCTATTGTGCAGAGGCGACAGACAATGCGGGACTCAGCACCCGCTCTGTGCTGCTGCCTCGCCACATCCAGTTCCAAGAGTTGCCCGCCTCTCCTATCCAGAACACAGAGGGCGATGGGCAGACTTTCTACGTCACCAAGCTCACCACAGTTGCTCAGACAGTCAGCCTGAATGCTGAAGGCAAGCTCACCACAGGAGAGACCAAGCTTACCTTGATTCCCTATTACGCCTGGAATCATCGTGGCACCACCTCTATGGATGTATGGTTGGCGCAGAGCATCGCAGCCCTCAGTGAATGATTTTCCACAAAAAATGACAGCATATTCCGAAAATCATTATCTTTGCAAGCGAAATTCGTCAATTCACAATTGACAATTCACAATGCATAATTTATAATTCATAATTTATAATTCATAATTGACATGAAACCCTACAAGTTTGCACCATATCTTAAGACCACCATCTGGGGAGGCTACCAGATAGCCCCTTTCAAAGGCATCTACACAGCACAGCCCAACATTGGCGAGAGCTGGGAAATCAGTGGCGTGCCTGGTCATGAAAGCGTAGCCATAGATCGTGGCATCATCAACGACGTCGATCTGGGTCTGAATCTTACTGAGCTGATCGATAAGTACAAAGGTCTGCTCGTGGGCGAGAAAGTCTATAAGAAGTTTGGCAACAAATTCCCTCTGCTGGTGAAGTTCATCGACTCCCGTCAGGACCTCTCCATCCAGGTACACCCCAACGATGAGTTGGCCATGAAGCGCCACGGATGTGCAGGAAAGACGGAGATGTGGTATGTCATCAAGAGCGATGTAGGCTCCAAAATCTATTCTGGTCTCAAGGAGAGCATCACGCCAGAGCAATATGAAGAGCTGGCCACCACTGAGCCTGTGAACGGGCGTTCGCAGATGATGGATGTGATTGCCTGCCACGAGGCGCATCAAGGCGACCTCTTCTTCCTGCCTGCAGGTCGTCTGCATGCCATTGGCGCAGGCACCTTCTTGGCAGAGATTCAGCAGACCAGCGACATCACCTATCGCGTGTACGACTATGGTCGCAAGGACGCTCAGGGACATCCGCGTGAGCTTCACATCGAGGAGGCCAAGGAAGCCATCGACTATCAGGTGTGGCCAGAATATCGCACCAGCTACGACTCTACCCGCCCTATCTCGCAGCTCATCAACTGCCCTTACTTCAACGTCAATCGCGTAGTGGTGCAGGTAGCTCAGCAGGTAGATCTGCATACCGACTCGTTCGTCGTGGTGGTTTGCCTCTGGGGCGAGGCCAATATCAACGGTATCAAGGTGCGTCAAGGAGAGACCTTGCTGGTGCCAGCCAGTGAGAACATCCTCTACATCTTCGGAAACGCCACCTTCCTCACTGCTACTATGGGATGGTAAGTTTGCAACAATAAAAGAATGGGGGCGCCCACAAGGTGCCCCCTTTTCTCTTTTCTGGGACTTCAGGCATGATGCTCTGCCACTACCATAGGCCTATACTCATACGTATACTCTTTGTGCTTCTTATATCCAGCAACCATGATTACATCTTGCCCCAAGGCTGCTGAAATCTTGCAAATTGTGGCTAAGGTCAGATTGTGAGTGCCTGACAACCACCTACTGACTTCTGTCTCAGTCTTGCCCAGCAGCCTTGCCAGATCTTTCTGCGACATGCCCTTAGATTCCAGAATCTCGTAGATGCGGTTTGCAATAGCCACAGACAGCTCCATCTGCATTTTCATCTCAGGAGAGATAGTACTGCGAATTTCATCCATCAATCTATTTGTCTTCATACGCAATCCCCTTGTAGTTATTCCTCATTTATTGTGAATGATAGTTCACCCAGCAACTCAGTACCAGACACTACTATCACCTTTTCCTTTTCTCTTTGTTTCAGCTGAATATCAATCTTTTGAAGAGTCCTGACTTCCTTATGTAGTATTTCATCCTCTTCGTAAGTCGCTGTTGATTTCAAGCCACCATTGCCAAGAATCAGAATCTTTGCTTCGATATTCAACAGATAAAGGCGAAGTGAAGTCGTTTCAAGATGAGAAGGCAAAGCCATTACCCTATCCCTCCTAGTTCCTTCATAGCGAAAATGCCTATCATACGCCCCATCCCTCTTGATAATATCAAGACGATACACTATTTGCTGAATATCTTTAGGATAAGTATCCTTATATGCAAGCAGAAACTTTTCAAATTCCGAATACACCTCACCTTCAAAGTGAGGTGAATATAGGCTTACCTTCTCGCCATCCTCCAACAGTTCTATAAGCAGATTCCTTTCCATAACTCTTTTTAACTGCCACAAAAATAAACATAAAAGTTGATTTTTGCAAATAATTTAAGAACAAAATCAACTTTTATGCTTATTGTTCCCATTCTTGTTCTTTAACACCCGTATCACGGATGCCATTCAACTAATGTGAGGAACAGATGTATATAGTCAGCTCAGCAGTTTATTCCTCTTCCAAAATCAAGTTGCACAAGCCGTCTATTACGTTTTCAGTAATTGCATCGTAAGCTTTGGCTTTTTCTGAATCCAATGTATGGGCGATTTCGGTTCTAGACACAATCCATTTATTATAAAGATCCTCCACAATAGGAATCAAAGCCAATGACTTCTTATACAACGCTTCATACTCCTCATATTCCTCAGCCATATCTTTACTCTCCGTTTTTACAAAAACATATATCAAGAGGGAGGGAACAGAAAATGACTGTCCTCTGTCCCCCCTATCCACTATCACGAAAGCTGCTGAGAACAGGATGTCTGCTATTATCAAACAGACTTATGGTATAGCAATTCCGTAGACTGGTTTTGTGGAGGACGTGAAGTTTCTTTATAACCAAAACTTTCAAAGCTGATGTCCTCATCTATCTGTCTCCAATGAATGCCAATAGTGCTAAAGGTATAGTGACTTCTCTCTTCAGATGAAGCGCTTCTCAAGCGGGGATACCAAAGCAATGATTGGCAATAGGTCTCCCCATTGTCTGCAAGGCCATAAATGTAGTCTCCGTCAAACCATATTTGCTTTATTGTCATCATTTCCCTTAAAATATTGATTCCAACTCCTTAAGATAATGTCACTATTATCATCTATCATCTTCTTAATATTCCTCAAATCCCCAGCTTTGATACTATGGCATTCCATTAGGTCGAAACGTGCACCACTCCAAACAAATTTGGCATCACCACCCTTCCCTATGACATGAACGTGAACAGGTTCATGTTCCAAACTAAAAAACATAAAAACAAAGCCGTAGGCTCTAAAAATCTCTGGCATAATAGTTCGTCGTTAGTTTTTTTGCAAAGATATGCTATTTTTGAGAACAGACAAAATTATAGCAAAAAACTTTTTGCTATAGTGACTCCGTTGTTCCTCCGATGTTCCTCCGTTGTAAGTCCGCTTTTGTTTCACGAAGAAAGCGAATGTTCCACGGAGGAAGAGCAGAACTACATTTTTGTCTGATGCCTTAGTAGATTATTGTCTGTCGCCTTGACAGGTTTTTCCCTGATAGAGTCTTGTAAATTAAGAGTGCGCCAGTTGGAAAAAACGAACGCGCCAGTTAGGAAAAACTTTTTCCCTAGTTAGGTAAAAACATTTCCTGTGTTAGAGAAAATTTGTTGGTGTGCACAGGAACAATTTTTTCTGTGCACACCAGCAAAAGACCCCGCTCTCGATTTTAGACCTCACACTTCACAAGGGGCACTTAACTCACTATGATACAAGCGATAACGAGTGTGAAGTGTGAAGACTAAAATGCAAGCTGGAGGACTAATCTCTGTAGGCACTGGGGCTGGTGCCAAGATAGTTCTGCACGAAGCGGCTGAAATAGGCTTGGGATGAAAAGTTGAAGTCATCGGCCATCTGCACCAGTGAGACGGAGCGGTTGCGCAGCAGACGCTGAATCTCAATGATGGTGAAGCGATTGATCCAATAGTTGGCGCCATGCCCACTCACTTTCTTGCACACTTCAGACAGATATTTAGGTGTGACGCAAAGCACATCGGCATAGTAGCTCACCTCCCTACTCTGCTTGTAGTCACCTCGGAAGAGCATCTGGAAAAAATCAGACATGAGCTGGGCACTCTGGAAAGGCACATCATCGCCTGGATAGAGACGCTTATGGAACTGGAAAAAGTCGAGGAACATGAGCTGACAGGAGCAACTCACCACATCATGCTTGAAAGGATGATCGCTGGTGAGGCGCTCTTCCACTTCTTCAAAGTTGCGACGACAGCGCTGCTGCTCTTGTGTATCGAGCTTCATCACGGGATTGATGAAAAGCATCAGGGATCCACGGATGCCATAGTTGTTTCGAGGAGTGGACATTTCTATGAAGCTGGGGCGGATGAAGATGGTGATGCCAACGAAATCTGCCGATGGCTGCACATCGCTAAGGAGGCGCTGCACTCGGACAATCATGCACTGGCCTGCCTCAAGCGTCTGTGACTCTCCGTGGTACTTCATCAGGCAACAGCCTTGATAGACATACACATGGGCTACATAGTCCATCATAGAGTCTGAGGCTAATCTGCTGACTCCTTTTTCTATAATGACATTGGTGGCATCAAATTCCATAAATCGTTTCTTTTGGTAGCGAAGATAATTATTTTTTCGGAATGAAAGGAAAAAATGAAGTTTTTTGCAGAATTATTCATAAAGTTTAAACACTTACCTATGCGTATCTTTGCAAAAAACAAACTATAAACGTTAAGATTATGACTACCATCAAGCGAATGACGCGCCGTGAAGCCTTGAAGAATCTGGGCTTACTGGCAACGGGGGCTTTCCTTCTGGGAAGCAGTGACGTGCTGACTTCATGCTCCAGCGACAATGGCAAGAAGCGCATCGTTTTTTATTTCACGGGATCGGGCAACAGCCTCTATGTGGCCAAGCACCTCAGTGAGAAACCGCTCAGCATCCCACAGGTGCTACAGGGCGACCAGTTCGAATTTGAGGCCGACGAGATAGGCTTCGTGTTCCCCGACTATCAGGGCAGGGCTCCAAGCATCGTGCAGGAGTTTGTGCAGAAGGTGAAGCTGAAAGCCGACTATATGTTTACCATCATCACGTATGGCATGGACAACTGTCTGGTGACGGAGCTTTGGGAGCAGTATGCTGCGCAGTATGGCATTAAGTTCGACTACATCAATGTGGTGCTGATGCAGGATGTGTATCTCACCATGTTCGACCAAGACCAGCAGCGCACCTTGGCAGCAGAGAAAGATGAGGAAATTCACATCATCCGCAGAGTGGAAGACATCAACAGCCAGCGTAAATGGATCTATGAGTTTACGCCTGAGGAGCACCAGCGTGGCGAGATGCTGATGAACATGGTATCACGCAATCCGATCTATCCTATCACCAGTCAGGCACTGCTGCGCGTTGACAGAAACCTCTGTGTGGGCTGCGGAACGTGTGTGCATGTGTGTCCTAAGAAGTGCTACAGTTTCGGAAGCCGAGGTATCACCAACACTGGCGACTGTGCCTACTGCCTGGCATGTGCCAACAACTGTCCGCAGAAGGCCATCAAGCTGGTGCGTGAGGCTAATCCGAATGCCCGCTATCGCCATCCGAAGATCTCGCTGCAAGAGATCGTAAGATCCAACCGTCAGCGTGGTTAATGTTTTATACAACTTGATATCCCCCTCTTCCCACTGCGGAAAAGGGGGATAAAAATAAAGGGCTCCGCTTTCACAGCAGAGCCCTTCTTCATTACACTAACTTTATATTAATGATTGGCACGGTCGGCACCAGGACCACCCATGCGAGTGGTGAATACAAAGGCCGTGAGCAGCCACTTGCCATTCTCGCGTGTGAAGGTCTGCGTCACAAAGAACGGTGTGATCACGTCATTGCCACCCAGCTCTGCAGTGAGGACAATAGTGCTATAGACAGCCCAGTTGTCTTCGTTGATCTGCTTCACATCCACGCCATAGACATCGGCCTGTTTGTAGTAGATAAAACCGCCACCTATGGTAGCAAGCTCCTGTTCTGTGCCCCAATAGCCACCCATGTGTACGAACATGGCATTGGGATGGAAGATGTCCTTCAGAGAGGTGGCGTCTTTCTGAGCCATCAAGTCCCAAATCTTCTGGCTAAGGTCAGCAAATGGCTGAGCCTCTGGAGTGTGGGTCTTATTCTCAAAGTTCTGGAACTGAGCAAAACTTGGGGTAGCCATAGCTACCAGCATAACGGCTGCAACGAGCAGCGACTTGAATAATCTTTTTTTCATACTCTTGACAATTTAATTGGTTTTACTTTAAATCATTTAGAAACTTTAGAGCCTCCGAAGACGGCGCTCATCTCCATGCCATCAAGGGCTGTGTCTATGCGCTTCAGTTCTTCGGCAGACATCTCAATCTTCGCAGCGCCAGCGTTCTCCTCCAGTCGGGAGATCTTGCGGGTGCCAGGAATAGGAACAATGCCCTTATTGATCATCCATGCCAATGAGATCTGTGCAGGAGTGGCTTGATGCTTCTCTGCCAGACCATTAATGAGATCGAAGAGGGCCTGATTCTTGGCAAAGCTCTCCTCACTGTACTGTGGCATGGCAGCGCGGAAGTCGGTCTTACGATCGAAGTGCGACTGGGCGTTGTAGCATTCAGTAAGGAGTCCGTTGGCCATAGGTGAGAATGCGACAAAACCCACTCCAAGCTCCTCAAGCACAGGGAACAAGGCTTCATGCCAACGTGCCATCATGGAGTAACGGTTTTCGATGGCTGCCACAGGACACACGGCATGCGCACGTCGCAGATAGGCTTCATTGGCCTCTGAAATACCCCAATGCAGTATTTTGCCTTCACGAACAAGCTCCGCCATCACCTCTGCCACCACTTCAGGCTCCACTTTAGGGTCGATGCGATGCTGATAGTAAAGGTCTATACGGTCTGTCTGCAAGCGGTGAAGCGAGTCTTCTACTGAACGGCGGATGGTCTCAGGACTGGAGTCAGTGATAAGAGGATGGGTGGCATTGCCATCATCCGTGTCCTCAAAATGTACGCCAAACTTAGTGGCCAATACAATCTTGTCACGTATAGGACCAAAGATCTCCCCCAGCATGCGCTCATTATGGTGAGGATCGTGTTCTGAACCATAGACCTCTGCTGTGTCGAAGAATGTGTAGCCCAAATCGACAGCCGCCATGATCACTTCCCTGATCTCTCTGAGGTTCATAGCCTCGCCATAGGCATGGCTCAGTCCCATGCAGCCCAAGCCTATGGCAGAGACTTCCAATCCACTATTTCCTAACGCTATCTTTTTCATCGTCTTGGTCCTCCATTAGCAAAGCCCATCGTCTGTTCATAGGTAGCGTTATAGAAACGCTCCTCCTTATTCAAGCCACGGATGGTAGCCATCTCTTGATCGGAAAGCTCGAAGTCGAAGATGTTGATGTTCTCCTTGATGTGATCAGGATTCTTAGAGCCAGGAATGGCGGAGTGACCCTCCTGCATGTGCCAACGGAGGATGACCTGCGCAGCGCTCTTGCCATGTGCCTGACCGATACGGATGAGTGTTTCATCTTTCAGCAGGGCACCGTTGCTCCATTGGCCTCCCAGTGGATACCAGCATTCCAGTTGCAGATTGTAAGGCTTGATCTTCTTCTCCACTACATCTAAGCGCTGAGCATATGGATGACACTCCACTTGAAGTACCTGAGGCTTAATCTCAGAAGTAGTCATAATCTCATTGAAGATGGCTTCGCAGCGCTCATCTGGATAGTCGAAATTACTAATGCCAATGGCACGGATCTTGCCAGCCTTATAGGCATCTTCCATGGCACGATAGGCTTCTACCACCCTACCCACTGGCTGATGCACATAGAGCAAATCGATATATTCTACCTGCAAGCGGCCCAGCATTTCATCAATAGCGCGTGGAGTGACATCAGTACCATAGTCATTCACCCACAATTTGCTGGTCACCCAGATGTCTTCACGCTTCAGTCCGCTATCCTTCACTGCCAGTCCACAACCTTCCTCATCGTTATAAGCATGTGCAGTATCGATATGGCGGAAACCACTCTGCAAAGCTGTCAATACAGACGCACGACAAACATCATTGTTAGGCTGAAGGAATGTGCCGATACCCAAACGTGGCATCGTCACTCCATTGTTCAGCGTAGCAATAGGCACACCTGCCTCTGCAGCATTCTTTAGGTTCAACACTTGGGCACTCATTCTGCTTGTTGCCGTGGCAGCCAATGCCATAGACAATGTCCTGATAAAATCTCTTCTTTTCATAACTATACCTTGATTTAATTATTAATTATTGGTTTAATTTCCCTGCTGCAAAGGTATAGCATCTTGGCTTAGCAAGTGTTACGTTTTTTTCCGTGAAAAAGGCTGAAAAGTCGGTAAGTGATTTATGGTTTTCTGATAAACGGGAAAAAGGTGAAAATCCACGGGAAAAATGAAAACAATGCTTCTCAAAATATGCCTTACCTTTCCCCCTGTCAAAAGATAATATTTATCGCCCTGGGGCACAGACGGCTTGTGAAGATTTGGCACGTGCCATCGACTTCGCGTTTGCCCATGCCGAGGAATGGGGCATCAACACTGATGGTTACTCCCTCTGGGGTGGCTCTGCAGGTGCCCGTATGGCAGCGCTGGGCATTCCCACGGAGTTTCACGTTTATCCGGGATTGGGACATGGTTTCGGGTTAGGCACTGGCACTGGGCAGAAGGATGGATCAATGATGCTATCCGATTCTGGGAAAAGCAATGAATTACCGAAATAGTGTGACAAAACCAAGAAAAAAAGGTAAGACCCGCCTCAGTTGTTTGCCTTATCTTTGCAACAGGAATAATAATTAGTTGTTTTTAAGAAATGAAAAAGATTGTTTTTAAGGAAATGGTATGTAGATGGAGCCTGGTGTCAGCAGCTGCTTTGCTGCTGACATTCATGGCTTGTAGTCAGGAAAAGAATGCTGCCCCTGCCACCAATCAGCAGGCAAGAGCGGAGCAAGTGGTCGGACGCAAGAATTTTGGCAGCCGAGGTATGGTGTTCACCCCACTTCCAGCTGTCATGATAGCTACCTATGATGCCAATCAGAACCCTGATGTGATGATGGCTGCTTGGGCGGTACAAAGTGATTATAATAAGGTGGTGCTCAATCTTTCAGCCCACAAGACCACAGATAACATCCGACTGAAGCAGGCATTTACTATCAGCTTCGCTACCGTGAAGACATTGAATGAAAGCGACTACTTCGGATTGGTAAGCGGAAACAATGTTCCTGATAAAGTGGCTCGTGCAGGATTCACAGCAACCCCAAGCCCGAATGTAGATGCTCCTATCATAGACCAATATCCACTGACATTAGAGTGCCGTCTCTACTCTTTCACTGAGACTGGCGACGGTGGGGCTACCATCGTGGGTGAAGTGGTGAACATGAGTGCTGACGAAAGCATTCTGGGTGAGAATGGTCGTGTAGATTTGGAGAAACTGAAGCCAGTGGTCTATGATTCTTCTGCCAATATCTATCGCATGGTGACAGACAGTGTTGGTCAGGCTTGGGCTTCTGGTAGAATTATTCAGCAGAGATAATGATTTCAATAGATAATAATACATAAGAGATGAAAAGATTATACATATTTAGTACATTGGCCATAGCAGCCATTGCCTTCAGTGCTTGCAATCAAGCAGAAAAGAAGCCCCAAGGCTTAGTTATAGAGAAACAAGGCGTATTCTCCTCTGGTGGACGTGTCACAGAACCTGTTGAGGGAGAATACGACCCCAGCATCAGTTGGATGGACATGACTCGCAAGGGTACAACCTCACATGTGGATCATGCCAACACTTTCTACCAGATTCCAGCAGGTGGCAACGGGATTCCTATGGTGTTCCTGCATGGCTATGGACAGTCACGTACAGGTTGGCAAGCCACGCCAGATGGTCGTGAGGGCTGGAGCGACATCTTCCTGAAAAAAGGATACTCTGCATTCATGGTTGACCAGCCTCGTAGAGGTGCTGCAGGCTCCACAGAGGAGATGACTACGGATGCACTTGATGCAGACGGAATGCGATATAAGCCAGGAGAGCAAGCATGGTACACCCACTTCCGCATTGGCTTGGTGGCTCCAGACCGTTATGAAGAATCTCAGTTTCCTGCAGGAAATGAGGCTCAGAACCAGTTCTTCAGTCAGATGACGGTAAATACTGGCAGTTATAACGAGCCATTGTTCGGCGAAGCGCTCAGTGCCGTATTGGCAGACGTGAAGCAGATGACAGGCCAAAAGAGTGTATATGTAACCCACTCTCAAGGCGGACGTGTGGGATGGCAGACTGATGCCACAAATATCGCTGCAATCGTAGCTGTGGAGCCAGGCGGTGCCCCACAGGTAGGCTCAGAGACCTATCAGAAATTCCTTAACGCCAAGATACCTATGCTGTTCCTCTTTGGCGACTACATCTTCAATGGCCCCGAAAACATCATGTCCACTGGCTTCTGGCAAGGAGTGCTGCAGCAGTGCCGTGACTTTGCCGACCATTACAATCAGGACGGTGGCGATGCCACCGTGATTCATTTGCCAGATATGGGTATCACTGGTAACAGTCACTTTATGTTCCAAGAAATGAATAATGCAGAAATCGCTGATGTGGTAGAAGCATGGCTGAAGGAACATAATTTGTAAATTGATAAAGTTATGAAAACAAAAGTAAAGACTTTGACAGCCTTGGCATTAGCAGCCATAGGATGTACAGCTTGCTCTGAGAAAGTGAGTGCCATGACAGAAATAGAGGGTACTCCAGTGGAGCAGAATACCACTACGGAGCCTACTCCTAGATTCAGCATCCAATATACTACAGATGTACCATCGGCTTTCTTACGTGCTGCAAATCAGCAAGGAAAGATAGAGTTGGTGGAATATGAGTCTAAAGACTACACAGGCTCCATGCAGACTACGCATAAGCCTGCATACGTCTATTTGCCATACGGTTACGATCCAAATCAGAAATATGACATCATCTATCTGGTGCATGGATGGGGAGGCACAGCGCAAGAGTATTTTTTAGGACGTGGCGGAAACGGCCGTACCCCTCTGGTAAACATTTTTGATAATTTGATAGAGCAAGGACTGAGCAAGCCATTCATCGCTGTTTCTCCCACATGGGACAAGGACAATCGTAGTAAAGCTTGGGGAGAATCTTGTGCTGAGGCAGCCGTATTCTCCCAAGAACTGAAGAATGACCTGATTCCTGCTGTGGAAGGCAAGTATAGCACATATGCTGAGAGTACAGACCTGCCTGGCATTATTGCCAGTCGTGACCATCGGGCGTTTGGCGGCTTCTCCCTTGGAAGCATCACCACGTGGTACATCTTTGAGCAAGCTTTAGAAGTGCAGAAATACTACCTCCCCATGAGCGGTGACAACTGGCACATCACCATGTTCGGTGGTGCTTCTCACCCTCAGGAAACGGCTGCTTTCCTACGTGAGCATGTGAATGCTTCTCCGTATAAGGGTGATGGGTTCTACGTGTGGTATGCCGTTGGAGATGAGGATGTCCGACTGGCTCAGACGCATAATCAAGCATTGGCTATGGGTGCCCTCACGGATACATTCAATAGCACTAATTTCTCCTATCACCAGAAGAAAGGCGGACACCATGACTTCAATGCTGTATGGGAATTCTGCTACCATGCACTCCCCTTCTTTTTCCCAAAGAAATGAAATGATAACAAATTATTACAATAATGAATATGAAGAAGTTCTCTTTTATGGCAGCTTTGACGCTCGCCTTTATGACAAACGCTATACAGGCACAGCAAGTTTATAAAATTTACGAGGGGGCGGCCCCAGGTTCTGAGAATGTGGATTATCCAGAAATCACAATGAACAACCCAGCAGGACATCCTATGGTGTATAATGTGAGTGAACCAACGATTACTGTTTACCGTCCTGATGCTGCTATTGATACTGGAGCTGCCATGATTATTGCCCCCGGAGGTGGAAATCGCTACCTTACTTGGGAGGAAGAAGGCATCAATGTGGCTCAATGGTTACAGCATCATGGCATAACAGGTATCATTTTGAAATATCGCACTACCTTTATGGGTAAAGACAGAGATGAGGTGACAAAGAACGTCATGGAGTTTTGGCAGTCATTGATGAACCGTAGCAATGCTGTTGAAAGCGAGGCTACACGGACAGCTGCTCCTGTTGTCAATACAACCCCTGTACAGTTGCAACCCACTATTCAAGGCGATGATGGCCGGCAAGCCATGAAATATGTACGCAGACATGCCAAGGAATGGGGCATAGACCCACAACGCATCGGCATCATGGGATTCTCTGCAGGAGGTGTGGTAACAATGAACGTGCTGATGATTCACGATGAGGAGAGCAAACCCAACTTTGCTGCTCCAATTTATGGTGTAGTTTCCAATCCTGGAGTTCCAACTGACAAGGTTCCGGTATTCCTATGTTCTCCAACGTTCGATCTTACTGTACCTGAGTATGCTGAACAATTCTTTAATGATCTCAAGAATGCACAAGTCCCAGCCGAGTTACACTACATTTATGAGGGAACTCATGGTGATGGGCTTCAATACAATGGCAAGGAATGGAACGAGTGGATGGACATGCTGTATCGCTTTATGAAAGCAACAAAGTTTCTGGAGAATAAAAAATAAGTCTCTTACATTTGAAAACGTGAATTAGATAATATTCTCAGTATTTTGTAACATTAATTAGTGTTCACTGATTAATATATAAATTATTGATATTTAGATATTTATAACACAAATTCTTCTTTTATTTAACAAAAAATGAGTACCTTTGTGTGTTAAAATTGACAAGCAGATGAGATTTAAGCCAAGATACAAGCAGTTGACCATCGACGGTTTCAGATCCTCCCTTGAGGGGTTGGACAAGGGCAATCGCTGGGTGTGGCTGGGCGATCATCTCCCCTGGGAAGAGTTCGAGAAGCAGTATGGCCAGACACTCAACAACCATTCTGTTGGTGCTGGAGCCAAGCCTGCCCGCATGGTTATAGGTGCGATGATCATCAAGCATGCCGCGCGTCTGTCTGACGTTGACACCATAGAGATGATACGTGAGAATCCCTACATGCAATACCTTTGCGGCCTGGAGGAGTTCACTGACCAGCCCATCTTCGAGGCGAGCCTTTTCGTAGACCTTCGCAAGCGTATCAGTGAGGACGACACCAACAAGATGACAGAATCGCTCCTCAAGCGTGAACAGGAGATGAAAGAAGCCGCCAGCAAGCAGAAGGAAGAAGGGTCCAAGGGACATGACGAAGAGCCGCCTGCCGCTACTGTCCAGGACAAGGACGCGGCACCCTTTGTTGACAGCAAGGGGCGTGAGCACCGTGGAGAACTGAAGATAGACGCTACCTGCGCTGACGCTGAAGTACGGTATCCTGTGGACATCAACCTCATTGAGACAGGTTGCCGTAAACTGAGCGAGTATATGGAAAAGATATGCGAGGGACTCGGTATTACCGGTCCGAGGCTGCACTACAAGGATGCCCGCCGTGCCTATCTGATGCTCATCAAGCAGGCAAGGAAGAAGGGCAGGATGGTGCATGATACCATGGCGCTGCTGCTGGGCTACCTTTATAAGGACATGCGCCTGATGGTGGACTTCCTGGCAGCTGACTACAGACGCTATGATTTCCTCCACCTGTATGAGAAGAACATCTTCACAGCTATCATCAAGATGTACCACCAGCAGAATGACATGTTCAAGAAGGGAGTCCACCAGTGCCCTGACCGTATCATCAGCATCTTCCAGCCACACCTGCGCCCCATTGTCAGAGGCAAGGCTGGAGCCAACGTTGAGTTTGGAGCCAAGATAGGTGTGAGCATCGTCAGGGGCTACAACTTCATCGACCATCACAGCTGGGATGCATATAATGAGAGCATTGACCTGCAATTGCACATTGATAAATACGTGGAGCGTTTGGGTTACCTGCCTGCCACCATCCATGCGGACAAGATCTATATGAACAAAGCCAACAGGGCTGTACTGAAGGAACTGGAAATCAAGAGCTACTCGAAGCCGCTTGGCCGGCCTCCCAAGGATCCGCCCGATCCTGAACGGCAGGCCGCTATGGCCAGGGCCGTGGGGAAGAGAAATGAGATCG
>CALAEY010000111.1 GCA_937891085.1 uncultured Prevotellaceae bacterium
GTTGTTTGGGTAGGATGGTGTGTCAGGTCATCCACGGACTATTGCAACTGAGCCACATTCTGCCTATTTTTTATCTGCTCCAAATAAGCACTTGTAGTAGCTAAATCCTCTTGTACTTTATTTCCTATATCATGATTATAGAAAAAAGTATGAGTATTTGTTGGCATACTCATAAGTAACCAGAAAACTAACAATAAAACCGTACCTATCCAAAAAGTTCGACGGCGATGATCTATCCATATATCTTTATTGAGAGCATCCACGATTAATTTTGTACCATAAGAAGCAACAATAAAGAAAGCTATTGTAAGTCCCCATACAAATGCATCTGGCATAAATTTATTTAATAATAAATGAAAAGAATGCTCAGTTGCCCAACAACTAATGGCAGCAAGAACAACAAAAGCAATCAAGGCACCCCAATTCTTCAAATTCTCTGTTTCCATTAAACCGAATATTACAAATAGCTTGAACTCTCAGGAAGCTGAATAAATAAAAAAGAAAAGCGTGAGAGCCTGTACCAGTGCTCGCTCACGCTCATTGAGGCCCTAGGATTGCCCATCACAGTAGAACGAGCAACTAAGACCCCACGCTGATATGAATGTATATGCCCCAGTGGAATCTATATCTTAATAATATATAAGGTATAGTTAAGGCACAATAAATCATACCCAAGTGGGCGCCTATCGCTGCTATGTTCATGACTGTGAATTAGAATTTCCTAGGTTCCAATGAGCCAAGAACAAAGCGCATGATATACGCCTTTCCAATATGTCTGTGCCCCACCCTTCACTCCCACCAAAGCAGGAGTACCAGCGTGAGGACACCACAAAGTTAAAAACTTTATTTGAAAAATCAAATATCAGGTGGGGAAAATTGTATGAAATAGTCGTTACAGCGTACGAAATGATGAGGTTTACACGATGGATGGCGTACATCGATTATATCTTATGTAGCAGTGAATGATGCTCTTTGAAAAGTGATGGGGCAAAAAGCCTCAGCTTAGCCGAAGGGGGATAAGATACAGGGAAACAGGGAGAAAGATACGTTCCAATAGGAATCGAGATACTATGTGTCCAGATTCAACTACCCGCCCTTATCAATTGGGGCGGACGGGCATATAACTTGGAACGAGCGGACTAATATACGCGAGCGGCTGGAGACGACCGAAAAATCTGATGAGATTATCCATGTGTGACTGTTTCTGGAAAACGAACCAAACATCATCTTAACTCTATGATGCAATGATTTTCGCACGGAGAAGATGTAGGGTAAAATCAGAATGGGTATCCCACAGCAAAGTGGAAGGCGAAATCACGGCCGAAGTTTGGATGAATGACGGGATAGCGATGCTTTCCACTGGAATAGACGGGATTGACGGCCTTCATACCACCATCGAGACGGAGGATGAAGAAGTCGAGGTCGAGGCGGATGCCAAGACCATAGGCGAAGGCAATCTGCTTATAGAACTTATCAAACTTAAACTGACCACCAGGCTGGCTGGGATAGTCGCGAATGGTCCAGATATTGCCGGCATCCACGAAAACGGCACTCTGGATCTTCCAGAACAGCTTGCTGCGGAGCTCCATGCTGGCATCGAACTTGATATCGCCTGTCTGATTGAGGAAGTTACCATCGCCTGGGAAAGAACCTGGGCCCAAATCACGCACTGACCAGCCTCGCACACTGTTGGCACCACCAGAGAAGTAGCGCTTCTCGAAAGGCACCATCTTGGCATTGCCATATGGGAAGGCTATACCCAGATTGACGTGGTATGATAAGGAGTTCTTTGCATCAAAGGAGATGTTCTTGGCATAGTCGAAATCGGCCTTAAGGTACTGAGCGAAAGGGATATTCAGTATGGCATACTCCCCTTCTGCGTTCTGGTGCATGCCTGTGAGTTTGGCAAGCCCGTAAAGCACATTTCCTGCCGACTCTATATTGAAACGCAGTGAGTAGGAATTTTCCGTCACTGCCCCACCCATGAAGGCACCTCCGGCACTGTTGTAGCTGTAGCTATAGCCAGAGCGCACGATGAGACGATCCTCATAGTTGTAGCGCAAGATGTAGTTCTTCTCCTCGTCAAGGTAGCGCTCCTTGAACTTAGGATCTAGCCAAGGCATGTATAGGTAGTTGATGTCGATGGCATCTATCTGATGACGTGTGTGGAGGCTCTTCGACTGCCACTTATAGCTCCAATTGGTAGAAGCCACGATGCGTGTGAACTCTGGACGCATCTGGTAGTTGTACTGCATGCCAAACTCTGTATTGGCGCGGATAATCTTGCGGAAATCATGCGACAGGAATGGGAACAGGAACTGCGGGAAGTTGATGGAAGTCTCTGCGCCCAGCTCTGTATAGCTCTCGTTTCGATATTGCCCATGAAGCCCGGATACGGCTTCGTAGGCGCCACGTATACGGAACATAAATAATTCGGACCCACGGAACAGGTTGCGGTTCTGGTATGATACGGAAGCTGCAGCACCCAAGTCGCCTGCTGAGTTAGTGCCTTCCACCTCGAAGGATACCGATTGCAGTTTGTTCTTCGTCAGAAGGACAAAAGCATTCAGCTGCGTGCTGTCGTTAGCCTGTTGATCAAAGCGCACATTGGTGTAGCGCAAAGCTGAAAGACGCCCGAAGTTGTTGTAGGTCTTCTGGATATTCGCCTGATTGTACATCTCGCCAGGATTCAGCCAAGAGGTATTGGTCAGGGTGCGCGGACGGATGTAGAGCTTGCTCTTATAATAGACGGGATAACCTCTGTAATTCAAGGAGTCTGTAACGTCGAAGGCATTCTGTGCATTGCGTTGCAGCACGTCATAATCTGTTACGAAGCTCACCTTATTTATATAATATTGGCGATAGGGCTGCACTGAGCCATTGATGGTATTTGGCAGCAAATGCAGCGTCACATCAGCTTGATAAGTATTCCGTGCCGTATCTGCTGTGTAAGTGAGCAGCTCCTTGTTGAAACGGTAGTAGCCGTTATTGAGCAGATTTGTGGCTATGCGCTGGCGCTCCTCATTCAGCAAATTGATGTTCAGATTCATGCCTTCATGGAGGAGTGAGTTGGCGCTATCTGCTTGGATATATTGCCAGACGGTGGCATCAGGAATGTCGTAATTCAGCGAACGCACGATATAAGGCTTGCCAGTTGTCACGCGGTAAGTTACCTTCTTTTTCTTCTTTTTGGTCTGTGTGATACTCTCCACACTGGCACCCATGTAGCCTAAGTTGCGCACGGCACGGGTTAGTTGGTCGCGTGTGCGTTCGTCTTCCTCCTCACTGAAGATCACTGGCGCATCGCCTATGCGGCGCAGCACCTTATTTACCCACTTCGTGGAGTCACGTCCGGAGAGGTTATAAAGGTAGAGCTGTGTGTGAAATAAACTGAAAAGCTTTGAGTTGGGGCTTTGACGAAGATATAGGGATAACTCTGAGGTGTTGATATCCTTATTATCGCTCTCAATGGAAATACCATCAAGCAGGTAGCTCCCATCAGGCACATACTTCGTAGTGGAACATGATGCCAGCAGCAACACGAACCATCCGACTAAAAAAGGATATATAACAGACTTCATGAAGTTATCTTTACTCAGAAATGCACATTTCAATCACAAAGATACTTCTATTTCTCAAATTATAAGTAACTTTGCGATGAAATAATTTACAAGTTATGTCGATAAGCCATAGTTGCATCAAATACATCCGCTCACTGGATCAGAAGAAAGTGAGACGTACGGAGAAAGTTTTCTTGGCAGAAGGCCCTAAGATTGTGGGCGACCTGCTTGGAAAGTTTGAATGCAGACTGCTGGTTGCCACTGAAGAATGGCTGAAGGCCTATAGCCGGATACCTGCTCACGAGGTAATAGAAGTGAGTGAAGAGGAACTGTCCAGAGCCAGCTTGCTGCGAACCCCCCAGCAAGTGCTGGGGGTATTCACTCAACCAGATTATGCCTTAGACCCTACCCTGCCTCGCAGATCGCTGTGCTTGGCATTGGATGGTGTACAAGATCCTGGTAATCTGGGAACTATCATCCGAGTGGCGGATTGGTTTGGCATAGAAGATATTTATTGCTCTCTCGATACAGTAGAGGTATATAATCCCAAGGTTATACAGGCCACAATGGGAGCCATTGCACGTATAAGGACGCATTATACATCGTTGTCAGATCTACTCATGAAACTGCAAGATGCTCCCATTTTTGGAACTTTCCTAAACGGAAACAATATCTATGAAGAACCGCTGAGTCCTAATGGACTGATCATCATGGGAAATGAGGGAAATGGCATCAGCCCTGAAATAGCGAAACTCGTAAACCGTAGATTGTTTATTCCGAATTACCCTACAGATAGGCTCACTTCAGAATCACTGAACGTAGCCATAGCCACGTCTATCATTTGTGCAGAATTCAGGAGACGTATGTGATTACCTTGTTACTCTGACAGGTCTGGTCAGTGGTATGGTTTCTCTTATGCTATCTTGCTCCGCAGTCCTCTTAGGATGCATGCGGAAAAGAGAGATGTCATCCAGTAATAGGAAATGCGTGCTGTCTGCCTGGCGAGGATAATAGACAAAGCCTTGCACCGTCTTAATAACACCCATAGTGTCATTTTGGAGCGTCAAAGTCTGCACGCCATCTTGAAGCACAGTGCGCTGCTCAGAAATCATGCTGTCACGATCATACCAGATCTGCAACATCATCACTGTGGGTCTCGAGGCATCAGGGGCTCCATTCATGAAGTGGTAGTTCATGCTCCATCGCAGGGTGTCATCGTACTCATAGAAATTGTCAGCCGTCAGCTTGAAAGACAAGAGGTTCTCAAAGGGACGGCCAGACATGCGTTGTACTGGTGGTTCTGTCCACAAGTTCACACTGTCACCACTGATAGAAGCATTCATGAGATTATCTCTCTCTGCAATACGATCCTTGATATTTGTATTTTCCTTATCCATGCGCAGGAAAACCAAATCGTAGACGGACATCATGGCATCTGGATTGCGCGAATACCAAGACAGGGAAGAATCAAAAACCTCCTCAGTGATGTTGTGCTTCTGGTACACAAAGTCCATATAAGCTTGCTTATCATCGTCTGCTACTATGCCCATCTCCCTAATCATTGACTTAGTCATGTGATAGTCGTAGAGCACGTCAGCCATCTTTCTGTTAGACAACACCATACCTGGTCTGCGCACATTGCACGCAGAAAGGCACAGCAATAGCAAGATGGCTGTGAAAAGACCAGATTTCAGCTTATTGTTTCTTCTCATCAGTACGCTTCAGCACTTGGAAACAGTCTGTCCAATACTTATTGTAGAACAACAGCACAGCGATGATTCCGCAACTGATAGAGGCATCTGCAATGTTGAAGATAGGACTGAAGAAGATGAAGTGCTCACCTCCTACCAATGGCATCCATTGTGGCCAATCGGTCTCTATCAATGGGAAATACAGCATGTCCACTACCTTGCCATAGAGCAAAGGGGCATAGCCTCCTCCGTCAGGAAACAGCGTGGCTATTTGTGAATAGTTGCTCTCACTGAACAGAATGCCATAGAACACGCTATCGATAATGTTGCCTATGGCGCCTGCCATGATGAAAGCCACGCATGCAATGAATCCCCACTTCAGATTTGCTTTCACAAATCGATAGAGCATCCATCCTATCACGCCAACAGCGGCGATGCGGAATACCGTAAGGAACAGCTTGCCGAAGATTTCCATGCCAAAAGCCATGCCATTGTTCTCGGTAAAGTAGATGTAGAACCAATTCGTCACACGCTTGAAATCATGCAAGAACATGTGTGTCTTGATATATACCTTAACCAACTGATCAATGATCAACACCCCGAAGATAATGAACAGCGCCATGTGGCCCTTGGAAAAAATCTTCTGCATGCCCTTTCCTGAATTTACTTGTTGTTCATATTCTTTGCTTCAATGCTGAGCGTAGCATGAGGCACTGCACGCAGTCGGTCTGCAGGAATAAGTTTTCCTGTAACGCGGCATACGCCATAGGTCTTATTCTCAATACGAACCAATGCTGCCTGCAAGTTCTGAATGAACTTCAGCTGACGGGCGGCCAGACGGGTGGTCTCCTCTTTGTTGAGGGTATTGGCACCCTCCTCCATCACCTTATAGGTGGGAGACGTATCATCTACATCATTGCCATCCTGACCAGTGAGGCTGTCTTTCAGCATCTTGTAGTCACGTTTGGCTACTTCCAATTTCTCCAGAATAATCTGGCGGAATTCTTCTAACTCAGCATCTGAGTATCTTACTCTTTCTGTCATAATTGCCTGTGTTTAATGGTTTAGTAATATGTTTTAAGGTCTCATTTTAGCATTTACGGATATTGATCTGCAGCTTAAACTCATCCAAGCCGAGCTCTGTGGCATCATCCACATGATCAGCCAGAGTGAGCGAGTGACCCAGCACCTGATTGCAGATGTAGTCGCAGAAGGCCTCTACAGCAGCATCGCTGTGGGCATCCTTTGACAATACAATATCTATCTTATCTGTAATTTCCAATCCGCTGCTCTTACGCAGGTTTTGGATACGGTTTACCAATTCGCGGGCGATACCTTCCTGCCGAAGCTCCTCTGTGATGGTTACCTCCAGTGCCACAGTCAGCTTGCCTTCATTGGCCACCAGCCATCCTGGGATATCCTCGCTGAAGATTTCCACGTCAGAGGTTTCGATGCGAGCTTCCCCACCCTCTAAGTTGAATGTGAAGAAACCTGCTTCCTCGAAGGCTGCGATGTCTTCCTGACTCATACCCTGAACAGCTGCAGCTACGGCCTTCATCTGCTTGCCAAACTTAGGGCCGAGTTTCTTAAAGTCGCACTTTACACGCTTCACTAAGATGCCTGCTGCGTTGTCCACGAACTTCACCTCCTTCACATTGACCTCATTCTGGATAAGGTTCTTCACAGCTTCGATATGAGCCTGCTGATCTTCGTCTGTTACAGGAATCATCACGCTCTGCAGTGGCTGGCGAACCTTGATATTCACTTTGCGACGCAGTGCCAACACCATAGAGGTAATCTTCTGCGCAGCTTCCATACGAGCTTCTAAGTCCTTGTTGACCAGCGTTTCATCAGCCTCAGGGAAATCTACCAGATGAACAGACAATGCGTTGTTCTTACGAGCATCACAAAGACCAGCATTCAGGTCAAGGAAGAGCTGATCTGCATAGAATGGGGCGAATGGAGCCAGCAACTTAGCCACAGTTTCCAAGCAGGTGAAGAGCGTCTGATAAGCACTAAGCTTATCCTGCGTCATGCCACCGCCCCAGAAACGCTTGCGATTCAGACGCACGTACCAGTTGCTAAGGTTGTCGTTCACGAAAGTATCTATCAATCGTCCTGCACGTGTAGGATCATAGCCATCCAGCTCTGCATCTACACCTTTTATAAGTGTATGGAGCTCAGAAAGGATCCAGCGGTCGATTTCAGGACGGTCTTCCAACTTCACGTCTGGCTCTGAATAGTTGAAGCCATCTACGTTGGCATAGAGTGCGAAGAAGGAGTACGTATTATATAAGGTGCCGAACAGTTTGCGACGCACTTCATCTACGCCTTCTGGATCGAACTTCAGGTTGTCCCAAGGCTCTGAGTTGGTCATCATGTAGAAGCGCACTGCATCTGCACCATATTTATCAATCATTTCAAATGGATTCACCACATTGCCTACGTGCTTAGACATCTTGTTGCCCTTGGCATCGAGCACCAAACCAGTGGAAATCACGTTCTTGAAAGAAATGCTGTCGAATACCATCGTGGCAATGGCATGCAGAGTGAAGAACCATCCACGCGTCTGATCTACACCCTCATTGATGAAGTCTGCTGGGAATGCTGTTCCCTTGTCGATGGCATCACGATGTTCGAATGGATAGTGGATCTGCGCATAAGGCATAGAACCAGAGTCGAACCAAACATCAATCAAGTCGGCCTCGCGCTGCATAGGCTTACCCGTCTTGCTCACCAGTACGATATTGTCAACATACGGACGATGCAAGTCTATCTTATCGTAGTTCTCCTGTGCATAGTCGCCAGGCACGAAACCTTTCTCCTTCAGCGGATTGCTTGGCATGATGCCAGCAGCCACACTCTTCTCGATCTCTGCATACAACTCTTCCAGAGAACCAATGCAGATTTCCTCACCATCCTCATCGCGCCAGATAGGCAGAGGGGTACCCCAGAAACGAGAACGAGAGAGGTTCCAGTCGTTCAGATTCTCCAGCCAGTTGCCAAAGCGACCTGTACCAGTGCTTTCTGGTTGCCAATGAATGGCCTTATTCAGTTCTACCATGCGGTCTTTTCTGGCCGTACTGCGGATGAACCAGCTGTCCAGCGGATAGTAGAGCACAGGTTTGTCCGTACGCCAGCAGTGTGGGTAGTTGTGCACGTGCTTCTCTATCTTGAAGGCCGTGCCCTCCTGCTTCATCTCCATGCAGATGACGACGTTCAGGTCCTCAGCCTTGCTGGCTGCCTTTTCATCATACTTGCCATCGATATTGAACTCTGGCGCATAGGCATTCTTCACGAAGTCGCCTGCATGACGGCTGTATCCTTCTACGTTCACACAAGCCTTCACAAAGTTGTCATCGAGCTCGTCCATCACATAGTACTTGCCCTGCAAGTCAACCATCGGACGGGTTTCACCTTTCTTATTTATAAGGAAGAGCGCAGGAATCTGGGCATCCTTGGCCACCTTGGCATCATCGGCACCAAAGGTAGGAGCGATATGCACGATACCAGAACCGTCTTCTGTAGTCACATAGTCGCCTGGAATCACGCGGAAGGCGCATTCTTCCATCTCCACAAACTTATCCTTTCCATTCTCGCCTACAAACACCTTCTCTGGATGAGCAGCTGCATAGTCGTTCACGAAAGCAGGCGCATTGCCATCCAACTTCTGCAATGGCTTCACCCAACGCATCAGCTGCTTGTACTTCAGGCCTACCAATTCTGGGCCCATATACTCGCCTACAATGCGGTAAGGCACCACCTTGTCACCATGCTTGTAATCCTCCAGCGGAAGGTCCTTGCCCTCTGGCTTCAGATAAGCGCCAAGCAATGCTTCTGCCATCACGATGGTGATAGGCTGATCGGTATAAGTATTGTATGTCTGAACAGCAACGTACTTGATCTTTGGGCCTACGCAGAGTGCCACATTTGATGGCAACGTCCATGGCGTAGTGGTCCAAGCCACAAAGTAAGGCTTGCCCCACTTGGTCCATTCTTCTTTAGGATTGAGAGCCTCGAAGAGGGCTGTCACAGTGGTATCTTTCACATCGCGGTAGCAACCGGGCTGGTTGAGCTCATGGCTGGAAAGACCCGTACCAGCAGCAGGAGAATATGGCTGAATGGTATAGCCCTTATAAAGCAAGCCCTTGTTATAAAGCTGACGGAGCAGCCACCACAAGGTCTCGATGTACTTATTGTCATAGGTAATGTATGGATGATCAAGATCCACAAAATAGCCCATACGCTCAGTAAGATTACGCCATTCAGCAGTGAACTTCATCACGTTCTCACGACAACGCTGGTTGTATTCCTCCACAGAGATGTATTTCTCGCTCTGCTTGTTGTCGATGTCCTTCTTCGTAATACCGAGTTCCTTTTCCACGCCCAATTCCACTGGCAGTCCGTGAGTATCCCAACCCGCCTTGCGGTGCACCTGGAACCCCTTCATGGTTTTATAGCGATTGAACGTATCCTTGATACTGCGTGCCAATACGTGATGAATGCCAGGATGTCCGTTGGCAGAAGGTGGTCCCTCGTAGAACACAAATTGTGGACAACCCTCACGCTCATCAATGGACTTATGGAACACATCGTTCTCCATCCATTGCTTGAGAACCCTATTGTTGATTTCAGAAAGATTTAAGCCTTTATATTCGGCAAACTTCTTGCTCATATTTATCAATCGTTTTTTGTATGTTTTTACTTTTCATGCCCCTACTTTCGCATAGGCATTCCTATTATTAAGGCGCAAATATACAAAAACTTTCTCAATAAAATGATATGAAAGACTTTTTTTAATTATTTCACACCATACGTTCAATCCACTGCTTGAAATCGGAGGCGCGATTTTTACTGATATAGATTGGTTCTGCCACACTGACATTCAGATTCACACGCAGTCTGCCGTCGAACCATACGGAGATGTCTTTTATCCCTTCTCTATTGATGATGAATTGCCTATTGGCACGTATAAAGTCGGCTGGATTCAGAGTGGCATATATCTGATCCAGTTGGCTACGCAGAGGGAATGACCGACCATCCATCAGAGTCACACTGGTTTTATGATCAGTATAATAGAAGTATGCCACTTCATTTATAGGTATGGGAAGCAGAGTGTCACGATACTGTACGATGAGCTTGTCTCTATAATTATTCGTTGCCGTCAGATGGATTCGTGTGAGTTTATCCAGATATTTATTGACGTCATTCTGTCCCCATTTCTGGAACTTTTGCAATGCAGCTTCCACGTCTTCCGGATTGATGGGTTTCAGCAGATAATCTATGCTGTTCACCTTGAATGCATTGATGGCATACTGGTCATAGGCAGTAGTGAAGATGATGGGTACCTCTACCTCCATCTGACTGAAGATAGCAAAAGCCGATCCATCACTCAGATGGATATCCATGAAGATAAGGTCTGGCTTCTGATTGTTTTTCAACCAGCGTACCGTTTGTTCCACACCTTCAGTATTACCCACGATTTCTATCGATGGATCTATGCTTGCTAAGATACTTGCTAAATTATCAAAAGCAGCTGTTTCGTCTTCTACTATCAGGACATTCATGAATTATGAACTATAAATTATGAATTATAATCCTCAACGAATCAATGGTAACCAAACGGTGAAGTCCGAACCATCATCATCCACGTTGATGCTTTGCTCCATCAGCAGCTGGAACCTACTCTGCAGATTATTCAAGCCAGTACCATTAGTAGCATTTGAGGTAAGTTTCGGTTGCTTCTTATTCTTGACCATCAACTCGTTATCACCCTCCATAGCCATAAGTATCGTCATCGGATGCTCACTATCAATCACATTGTGTGCCACCACATTTTCTAAAAGTGGAAGTAGGGAGAGTACCGGCAATCTGAGCTCTTGCTTAGCTGCCGGTACTTGTATGTCGAAATGCAGTTTGTCACCGTAGCGCACCTTCATCACGTGTCCGAAAGCTTCTGCAAAGCTAAGTTCCTCTTTAAGGGATACCAAGCCTTTTTTCTCACTCTGAAGTATATACCTGAAAATATCTGACAGGTTGTTTACATACTTCAATGTGGTTTCGTTTTCTCCCTTGCGCACCAATGAAGATATGCCATTCAGGGAGTTGAAGAAGAAGTGCGGATTTATCTGATTTGTCAGCGCATTCAGACGGCTTTCCAGATTCTCTATACGCAGCTGCTCTATTTCCTGATCCTTGCTTCGCTGATAGTCAAACAGTTCGAAAATATAGCCCAGCATGGCACAGATAAGACCAGAGGTGAGGAACTGCATCACCACGAGAGTCATAGGCATGTCCATCGTATCCGTAAGCATGCTTAAGCCCACATAAATAACGAAAGCCACAGCAGAGAAAGTAAAACTCTTCAGCAATCGGTTGTTGAACGACAGCTTCTGCTGATGTTTAAGGTTTTCGCGTAGCAGCAGCCATACAAACAGCCAATAGAACACGAATCTGGCCACAAAGAGCACTATGTAGAACAGCACGCTCCTATTATGAAACAAGGGAAAGGTAAGTTCACACCACAGCCACACCGCATTGGGATAGATCACGAAAAGGGTGCAGATCAATGACAGCAGCCAAGGCCTGTCTTTGATAGAGAGCATATGCTTGTCAACGATACTCATATACTAGCCTGTTTTTTTTAACGCTGCAAATATAGTTATTTTTTAGCAAATAAGTGATGACGTTCCCCTAAAAGCGAATAAAAGAAAGATAATGACGAATTTGAACTATTTTGCTCTCTGGAATCAATCAAACAAATTCAGTTGATGATGTGAGTCGAAGAGGTCTTTCTTCATTTCCGTGAGTTCCTTTTGCGTAAGGTTCTTGCGTTCCTTGAGATTGCCCGGTTTTACGCCCATCTGTTTAAGGTAGCGATACACCGTTCCCGATGAGCGGATATTCAGCAGCGCCATAATCTGATTCACACTCGAGCCATTCTCATAGAGCACCTTGCACTGCATGGGCTTGTCGCGATTCTTCCGATTCACACTTCCTTCCTTACGTCCCAAGCGCACCCCCTTCTCCATAGCTGCTCTGCGCACCTGCTCCATCTTCATGCGCTGCACATTTTGGTCGGCATTCTTCAGCGCGCGTATCACCTTCTGCACCATCTGCCCCATCACTCCATTGGATGTCAGACACTCCTCTACCGAAAGGAAGAAAATGCCCCGTGAAGATAAGTTGATCAGCAGTTGCATAAGCTCTGCCAATGGCTTTCCGAATATGTCCAGTCGCCACACCACCAATGTATCCCCTTCCTGCAGACTCTCCAGACATTCGTCCAGTTCGGAGCGATCTATGGCGCTGATGCCTCCTATCTCGCAGAAGCGTTCGCATCCTGCTTCTAGGAGTGCATTTTCCTGCACTTCCTTACTGCAAATCCGCGCCTGTATGTTGACGAGTCCTACTTTCATACCTTTTGAGAATCATTAGATTAATGCAGCAGAATGGCTATGGCGCACATGACCAATAGTAGTGCCATCACGATATCCACTTGCTTCTGATACTTTCCGAAGATATGGCGCAGATAGTCGCCTGCCAATAGCCACAGCAAATTGGCTCCTGGACCAGCTATCAGCAGCAGTGCCGCTATGGGAAACATGTCTATGAGCCTATTGGAATATGGCAGCACGAAAAGACTGAAAACCGTTAGATCGAAAAGAAGCATTTTCGCGTTGGTGAGCTGCATCACCATGCCCGACCAGAAGGTACATAGATTGGTCTTTTGCAGCTTTGCACCCGACTCTCTGTAAATCTGCCAAGCCAGCCATACGATGTACGCAGCACCCAGATATTTCAACACAGCCACATAGCTGCCCAGTGCCGCTCCCAGTACATGCGACAGCACAGCCATCAATACCGCAGCGATGGCGAAGCCCAGGAATAAACCCCTCCACATCACCAACGCCTGCTTACGTCCATACTTCATGGCGCATGAAAGCGAATAGATATTGGCAGGTCCAGGCGTATATCCCACAATGAGGATATAAAGCAGCAATGTAGGTAATTGTGAAAGTGGCATAAACACAATATTTTTCTTTTTCGTCGTGCAAAGTTATAAATTATTTTGCTTTTACACTCAATTTACACTATTTTTGCGCCCAAAATAATACTAAGAATTAAGACAATGGAAAAAGTAGTAAGCGGAATCCGCCCAACAGGCAACTTACACCTGGGCAATTATTTCGGAGCAGTGAAGAGTTTTGTAGCTATGCAAGACCAGTATCAATGTTTGTTCTTCATTGCCGATTGGCATTCGCTGACCACACACCCGAAACCAGAAAACATACAGGCCAGCGCCCGTACCATCTTGGCAGAATACCTGGCATGTGGCATAGATCCTACGAAGGCTCCTATCTATATACAGAGTGACGTGAAAGAGACTTTGGAGTTGTACCTCTACTTCAATATGAATATATACCTAGGTGAGCTTGAGCGTGTTACCACTTTCAAGGAGAAAGCTCGTCAGCAACCAGACAACGTGAATGCCGGCCTTCTCACCTATCCTACACTGATGGCCGCAGATGTGCTGCAGCATCGTGCCCACAAGGTGCCCGTTGGCAAGGATCAGGAGCAAAATATGGAGATGATGCGTAAGTGCGCCCGTCGCTTCAATAATATATATGGTGTAGAATTCTTCCCAGAACCACAGAACTTCTACTTCGGAGAGAAGGCCCTCAAGGTGCCAGGACTCGATGGCAGCGGAAAGATGGGCAAAAGTACCGGAAACTGCATCTATCTGCGTGACGACGACAAGACCATCACCAAGAAAGTGATGAAGGCCGTCACCGATAGCGGTCCTACAGAGCCCAACAGTCCAAAGCCTGAGGTGATAGAAAACCTCTTCACATTCCTGCGCATCGCCTCTACGCCAGATACCTATCAGTATTTCGATGAGCAGTGGAACAACTGCACCCTTCGCTATGGAGACCTGAAGAAGCAGATTGCCCACGACCTCGTGGAAATCGTAGCACCTATCCGTGCCAAGATAGAGGAATACAGCGCCAATACAGAGCTTTTGGACAAGATTGCACGTGAAGGAGCCGAAGTGGCTCGCGCCAGCGCTTCAGAAACCCTGAAAGCCGTGCGTGAAATTATTGGTTTTCGTAAGTAATTCTGAAAAATAATCCATATCTTTACGGCATCAACCTTAAAACGTAAAGATATGAGACATCTGGCTATTGCTATGACAGCCGCCGTGGCACTCTGCGCTTGTGGCGGTCAGAAGACATCAGAGCCCGCCATCACTGCCCCAGAGGGCTATGAACTGGTGTGGCACGATGAGTTTAATGAGGGTTCTACGCTCAGTGCCGACTGGGTGCATGAAGTGAAACCATCAGGATGGGTGAACCATGAACTCCAGAACTATGTAGACGGAGAGCACAACGGCAAGCGCGTCACGGAGATCTCCGATGGCAAACTGAAGATCCATTGCTTCCAGGAAGGCGACAGCATCTTCAGCGGACGCGTCTACGCCCATCGCACTGAAGGATGGCTCTATGGCTACTTCGAAGCCAGCATCAAGCTCCCTTCCGGATTGGGCACTTGGCCAGCTTTCTGGATGATGCCCGTGAAGGGCGAAGGCCGTTGGCCAGTCTGTGGAGAGATAGACATCATGGAGGAGGTGGGCTTCCATCCAGACTATGTGCACTCCACCATCCACTGCGAGGACTATAACCATGTGAAGGGCACTCAGCGTGGCGAAAACAAACTCTATCCCGGCGCTGAAGGCAGTTTCCATACCTATGCTTGCGAATGGACGCCAGAGCAACTCCAATTCTTCGTCGACGGTGAAATCCTTTTCACCTTCCAGAACGAAGGCAATGGGCATTCCTCTTGGCCTTACCACTACGCCTTCTACCCTATCCTCAATGTGGCCTTCGGTGGCGATTGGGGCGGTCAGGAGGGTGTAGACCTCAGGGCACTCCCCATCACCATGGAGGTGGACTATGTGCGTGTGTTCCAGAAGAAATCTTAATAAAACTTTAAGAAACCTTTGGTTATCTCACTACTTTTATTCATTAAGCCTGTAACTGACAAACGCCAGATAGCGGCTGTCCGGTGCCCAAGAATTCACATTAATCGTCCCCTGGCCTCCAAAGAGCTCCACCATCTTCTTTGGCTGCCCGCCCTCAGCAGGCATCAGCCAGAGCTCCACGTTCTTGTTGGCCACATGCTGATTAGGCTGCAAATCGCCCTTGTGATAAGTGATGTAGATCACCTGCTTGCCATCAGGAGACACATGAGGGAACCACGCATTGCGCGTCTCGTCAAACGTCATCTGAGTCTGCTCGCTGCCATCCGCATTCATGCGCCACACCTGCATCAGTCCGCTGCGCACACTGTTGAACCAGATATGCTTGCCGTCTGGAGAATACTCCGGACCGTCATCCAGATCATCTGCCGTCGTCAGACGCTTCTCAGGGCCCTTGCCCTCAGCATCCATCGTATAGATATCACGAATCTTACCGCCGTCACGGAAGGCACAGTAAGCCAACGTCTTGCCATCAGGACTCCAACCGTGCAAGTAGCTTGGGCTTGAAGGAGTCACCAAGCGAGGCAGTTCCTTGCCATCCAGAGCGATGATATAGACGTAAGAGCCGCCACCGTTAGGGCTTGGGCTTGTGCTCACAGCGATGTACTTGCCATCGGCACTCAGCACATGGTCATTGTTGCAGCGTGACAGATAGTGCGTGTTCACCAGCTCTACCTCTCCCGTACCATCAGGAGAAACGCGGTAGATGTGTCCGCCACTGTTATACACCAGCCACTTGCCATCCTTGCTCCAGTTAGGAGCCTCTATCGTGGTATTCCTAAACTCACGCACCACACGGCGCTGTCCCGTCTGCGTATCCAGCACCTCCAGGATGCTCGTCACGCGGTTCTGCTGTTGCTGCTGTTGCGCCTTCAATCCCAGCGTCATGGCAGCCAAGGCCATCACAAATAAAGTCTTCTTCATGATAAAATGCTTTAATGTTAATACTTATTGCTGCAAAGATAATCCTTATTTTGAATAATCAAGCGTTTTTAGGGAGAAAATAAAAAAATGAAGCTACTTTCACAAGCAGCTTCATCCAACACAAACACAAAATAAAACACGACAAAACTTTTTAATATCTTTTGTAATAATCTTACTTCAAATTTGTCAGAACTTAACTCTATAAGTTCCTTTGCCATTAAATGATGAAGCAAAGATACGCACTTATTTTGAATCACCAAATTTTTTTTGCTAATATTTTTCAAAAAATTTTTCCGGCGCATGGGGCATCCACGGAAAATCCCTCATGCGCCGGTATGGAGCAGCGCCGTATGACCGTCTATACACCTGCTGGCTATGCTGACAGCAACAAGCTATATCCTACGCTATACATCATGCACGGCATAGGCGGCGATGAAGATGCTTGGATAGACTCAGGATGTCTGCCACAAGTGCTGGACAACCTTATCGCAGCTGGCAAGGCTGAGCCTATGGTAGTGGTGGTGACCAACAGTAATATGAAGGCGCAAGCTGTTCCTGGCAACTATGCAGGCAGCAGAAAACGTCCGCAGCTGATGAATCCTGGCAACATGGACGGTGCCTTCGAGACGGCTTTTCCTGACATCGTGAAGTTTATAGAAAGCCACTGTCACGTGCAGGCCGACAAGGCGCATCGTGCACTGGCAGGTCTGTCAATGGGTGGATTCCATACGGTGCATATCTCTGCCAACTATCCAGACCTCTTCGACTATGTATGTCCACTTTCTGCAGCGCTCAATGACCACAGCGACACTAAAACAGAAAGAGGATATATCTGAGCGACATATCCTCTTTTTATTTAGGGAAAAATAGCTTTAATGATATTTTTTTGCTTATCTTCGCAAAAACTTTATTTATTGACCCTTTAATACCTTATTTCTAATGATCAAACGTTGGCTTTATAATGCGCGTTCTTTCGCGGCGCCTCAGAATCTGATGCCAAGTATCTTGGCTGTAGTGCTGGCCGTGGGACTGCCAGGATTTAATATTTGGTTGAGCATACTGGCCGTGCTGGGTGTCTGTCTGGTGCATCTGGGAGGCAATCTGCTGGACGATTATTTCGACTGGCAGGATGAGCTCCTCTCCTATCGTGAAGACCTCCGTAAAGAAGGCGAGAAGGCATTTACGGACAAGTATCCCTATCTGCGTGATGGCTCCACTACCATTCCACAGCTGCGCATGGCGATAGCCGTTTTCTTCGGATTGGCTCTGCTCTGCGGACTGATCATCTGGTGGGCACGAGGCTTCGACAGCTGGATTCTGGGCATAGGACTGGTGGCTGCAATCCTGTGCTATTTCTACTCAGGATCTCCCCTCAAACTGGGATTTCACGGACTTGGAGAGCTGGTGATAGGCATCTGCTTCGGTCCCTGCTTGATATGCGGTGTGTACCAATCGGCTTGTGGCGGTCTCTACACGCCCGAGACGGGATTTGCATGGCATATCTTCGCACTGGGATGCGCCATAGGCATGTTCGTCACCAACATCCTCTATACGCACTCTTTCGTGGAGCGCCATGTAGATGAGGTGTCGCACAAGAAGACCCTTGCAGTGCTGCTGAAGACGGATGCTGCAGGACTGACAGCCTACGCCATCTTCCTCTTCGTGCCTTTCATCTTGGTGCTGCTCTGCGTGGCACTGAACTATATACACCGGGCTTATGCTCTGGTATGCCTGATGCTGCCACAAGCCTTCTGGCTGATGTGGGCGATGATACAGTTTGCCAAGAAGAAAGAAGTGGCTACAGAGCATCCATATCGCTGGCTAGGCCCGATGGACAACTGGGAAAAGGTGGAGCCAGAGAACCGTTACTATCTGCTGCGCTGGTACACGATGCGCAACATCAATACGGGATTCTGCTTCATTCTGGCAATAGTGAAACTGATATTATACTTCATCTAAATCTGCTATGTTACAGTCGATCAAGCAACTATCATACCTTGCAGGTTGGCAAATGCGCGCCATGATGGGTAGGCGTACACCTCTGCAATCGGTCATCTTCATACTGGATCAGTGCAATCTGCGCTGTAAGCATTGCTCCGTCTATGCCATCGCTAAACCTCGCATCAAGACCATGCAGGAGATCCGTGAGGAACTTGAGGACTGCTACAAGATGGGCTCTCGCTTTGTGGACTTTGAGGGCGGAGAGCTGTATCTCTGGAAGGACAAGACGGAGGATGGCAAGGTGCTGGGCATCAACGATGTGATAGACATGGCGCATGAGATAGGCTTCTGGAACGTGACCATTACCACCAATGCGCAGCTTCCTTTCGTGGGGACGCATGCCGATCAGTTGTGGGTGTCGATGGACGGTGTGGGCGAATGGCATGATCAGATACGCGGAAAGGGCACTTTCGAACGACTGGCGAAGCACGTTGCGCAGTATGGCGAGCAGCAGAAGAAGGTGATGGGACGCAAGGCTCCGCTCTGTGTGAACATGGTGGTGAACTGTCTGAACTACAAGAATCTGGAAGGTGCGTTGGAGTTCGTGAGGAGCAATCCGAACATCGACCAGATCTCCGTGAATTTCCATACGCCATTCGCAGAGACGGAAGAGCTGTTCTTGGATCCTGACATCCGCAATGCGCTGATAGACAAGCTCCTCAAGTATAAGCAGAAGGGCTACCCTATCATGAACTCCTATTCAGGACTGAAGGCCATGAAGATGGTAGGTGGAAAGACCATCTGCACGGATGAGCATTGCTGGATCACCAACTTCATCTTCTCTGATGGCAGCCGTTCTCCTAAGTGCATGGGATATACGCACCACGTATGCGATCGCTGCGGATTCTCCATGGGTGGCGAAATGTATGCCGTGCGTCACTTCAAGCCAGATACTCTATTCAGTGGTATGAAATTGCGTATAGCAAGGCATTCGTGAGGAAAAGAATACGTTTTTCGTCACTTTGTTTCGTTTTGGACAATATTCGTTTACTTAAGGACTATTAGATATAGGCTGATAATCCTTAACTTTGTAATCCTAATCATTAACTTATCAAACAGAAAATATTACAGTGTATTGTGGCACCCATACACCACAAGGCTATGAGAACTTGGAGGCTAAGCGTGTGATGGATTTGGATCATCCTGTGCCTACCGTCTTCGCAGAGGTGGATTTCTCTAAGAGAGAAGAGTCTGGCAAGTATGTCTGCTCTATCTGTGGCTATGTGTACGATCCTGCAGAGCATGACGGCGTGGCCTTCGAAGACCTGCCAGACAACTGGAAGTGCCCTCGTTGCAAGCAAAGCAAAGCGAAATTCAACAAGGCCTAATGATTCGCACAAGAAACCTGCTACTCGTCAATGGAGTGATATGGCTGGCCAGAGGCCTGCGCATCCTCCTGACGGGGCTGGGGGCTTATCAGCGTCTCTGGCCTGATAGTCGTATGCCTTGGTGGTGGGTCATTTCCCTAGTCATTTTCGCGGGTTTCTTTCTCATGTTCCGCAAAGTAGTGGCTCGCTACTCAGCCCGCATTCTTGCCTTCACAGAGCCACGTAAAAGCATCCTCCACACATTCAGCCTCAAAGGCTATCTGCTCATTGCCTTCATGATAGGCTTGGGCATCACCTTCCGCCACCTCCCTGGCATCACGGATGTATTCTTCGCCACATTCTATACAGGACTGGGCGCAGGGCTTATCTCTGCAGGTATCCGTTTCCTGCTATGCTGGAAAAAACAAAAATAAGAATTCTTTTCTTTTTCTTGCACGATTTTGTTTCTTTGCCCCCACGTAACAAATACAAGTTTTAATTAACTCTTAAACAGAGTAAGACAACGACAGCAGTAAGGGCAACTGTAGTTTATTGTTTCTTTCTATATTCATTGGGCGACATGCCCAAGTGTTCACGCACGTATTTGCCGAAGAACGAGGCATTGGGGAATCCCAGTTCGATGCCTATTTGTGAGGCTGTCAGTTCGGTGTTTTTCAGATAGTGGATGATGTCCTCGACGACATATTCGGAAATCCATTCCGTGGGCGACTTTCCGCTGACCGTTCGGCATACCGTAGAGAGGTATTTGGGCGTGATGCACAGTTCGTCGGCATACTCGCTGACGCTGAGTTTTTTGACGCGACGGCGCGATATGT
>CALAEY010000112.1 GCA_937891085.1 uncultured Prevotellaceae bacterium
CAAAATTGTTGCCGCATGAACTAAATATATACGATGTTTAACATCGGACATTTAGGACATTATCTATAATCCGATGCAAAGGTAAGAGCGAGAGCAAATCGCTTGCATCGGCTCTGCAGAGCGTAAGCAAAATCAACAACGTTAATTTAGAGAGTAATCTCTCCTAATATCTTATCGGAAGCGCCGCTACGGCTGAGGACATAATCCCCGGCTTGGCGGCCGCTCTGCTTTAAGAAGGTGGCATCTGTAAGCAGACGGTCGAGGAGCGTGCGCAGCTCTTCTTCATTCTGTATGGAGAAGGCACCCTTGGTCTCTATAAGCTGGATGGCTTCCATGAACTTCTGGTACTTAGGACCGAAGATGACTGGTATGCCATAGACGGCTGCCTCCACGGTATTATGGATGCCTACACCAAAACCACCACCGATATAGGCAATCTCGCCATAGCGATAGATGGAGGAAAGCAAGCCGAAGCAGTCGATAATCAGGCAACTGGCCTCACGCACATTCTCCATCGTGGCTTGGGTATAGCGCACGTAAGGGCGCTTCAGCTTACCGATAATCTCTGCCAGATGGTCCTCCCCTATCACATGAGGGGCAATGATGAGCTTCACCTCTGGATGGGCATTGAAATAAGGGATGAACAGATCTTCATCGGGCTGCCAAGAGCTGCCTGCAATGAATGTGGTCTGTCCGCCCTTGAAGGCTTCCACGAGAGGCAGATCCTTGGCTGCCTCACGAATCTGCAGCACACGGTCGAAGCGGGTATCGCCCACGATGCTGACATTCTGAAAGCCGATGCCTGCCAATAAGCGACGGGACTTCTCATTCTGCACGAAGAAGTGCGTGAAATTATTCAGCACCTTGGCATAGTTCTTCGCATAACCCTTGAAGAACACCTGATTCTCCCTGAAGATGGAAGACACGCTGTAGGTAGGTATCCCACGCTGGTGCAACTCATCGAGATAGTTTTTCCAGAACTCATACTTGATGAAGAACGCCATGCAGGGATGTGCCAAGTCTAAAAACTGACGCACCAGCCCCCGCCTATCGAAAGGCAGGTAGCAAACAATGTCGGCTCCCTGATAGTTCTTACGCACCTCATAGCCCGAAGGAGAGAAGAACGTAAGCAAGATGCCGTACTCTGGATGCTGCGCACGGATCTTCTCCATCAATGGTCGGCCCTGCTCAAACTCGCCCAACGAAGCGGCATGAAACCACAGGTAGCGCTTGCCAGGAACCACCTGCTTACGCAGAATGCCGAACGTCTGGGCCTGTCCACCCACCAGCAGTGCTGCCTTCTTGTTGAAGAGGGCATAGATACGAGCCAGAAAAGCGTAAATGGCTATCACCAGATTGTATATCATGCTTTCAATTTCAATTTATTTCAACACTTCGATGGCACGCTGCATGCGACGGAGGGTCTCTTCCTTACCCAATACAGAAGTAATGTCGAACATGTGAGGTCCCTTGCCCTCGCCTACCAAGGTGAGGCGGAACGCATTCATCACATCGCCCGTGCCATAGCCCTTCTCGGCAATCCAGTTCATCACCACAGGCTCCTGACCTTCGATGCTGAAATCCTCAATGCCACACAGCACCTCCATCAGCTCCGTCATCTGCTGCGCAGAATTCTCTTTCCAGCGCTTGCGTACGGTCTTCTCATCGTAGGTCTCTGGTGCCACGAAGAAGAAGCTGGCCACATCCCACAGTTCGCTGACGAAGTTCACGCGGTTCTTCATCATGCCCACGATGGTCTGCACCTTCTCGAATGGTGCTTCGATGCCATGCTCTTTCAGGATAGGCACGAAGAGGTGTGCCACTTCCTCGTCGCTCTTCTGGAGGATATACTCATGATTGAACCAGATGCCTTTCTTATAGTCGAACTTAGCACCTGCCTTGCTGCAACGCGAGAGGTCGAACAACTTGATCAGCTCATCCATCGACATCAGCTCCTGATCGTTGCCCGGGTTCCATCCCAGCAGAGCCAGGAAATTGATGACAGCCTCAGGCAGATAGCCTTTCTCACGGTAGCCACTGGACACCTCACCACTCTTAGGATCATGCCACTCCAGTGGGAACACAGGGAACCCTAAGCGATCGCCGTCACGCTTGCTGAGTTTACCATTACCTTCTGGCTTCAGCAGCAGAGGCAGGTGGGCAAACTGCGGCATGGTGTCTTCCCAGCCAAAAGCACGGTAGAGCAGCACATGCAGAGGGGCAGAAGGCAGCCACTCCTCACCACGAATCACGTGGCTGACCTCCATGAGATGGTCGTCCACGATATTGGCGAGGTGGTAGGTGGGCAGCTCATCGGCCGACTTATACAGCACTTTGTCGTCGAGAATAGAAGAGTTCACCACCACATGCCCACGAATCAGGTCGTCTACATGCACGTCCTCCCCTGGCTCTATCTTGAAGCGCACCACATACTGCGTGCCCTCAGCGATGAGACGATCGACCTCCTCCTTCGGCAGCGTGAGCGAGTTGCGCATCTGCATGCGGGTAGAAGCATCATACTGGAAGTTGGCTATCTCCTCACGCTTCTTTGCCAGCTCCTCTGGCGTATCAAAGGCGATGTATGCCTTATCAGCATCGAGCAGCACCTTCACATACTTCTTGTAGATCTCACGGCGCTCAGACTGGCGATATGGGCCATAGTTGCCTCCGAAGCTCACACCCTCATCGAACTGGATGCCCAACCAACGGAACGACTCCAGAATATATTCCTCGGCACCAGGCACGAAGCGATTACTATCCGTATCCTCGATGCGGAAAATCATATCTCCGCCATGCTGGCGTGCAAAGAGATAGTTATACAATGCGGTGCGCACACCACCTATATGCAACGGACCCGTAGGGCTTGGAGCAAAACGTACTCTCACTTTTCTTTCAGACATAATCTCAAACTTTAGCTGGTTTCCGACGAGAATCAGAGGCCAAAAACAGCATTTTGACACTTCTTCTCGCACAAGTTTCCTATTTTTAAGCGCAAAATTAAGGAAAAATCCCCATTCTATTGTTTTTTTTTGTACTTTTCGCAAAAATATGCATACCAGAACATAAAAAATGCGGATATGAGCACCAATAATACCTTTGATAAGCTGTCTCTCAAGACCATCCTACGACACCTCTTGATTTATCTCGGAGCCGTGGCACTGATAGTCTATTTCCTGCCCCGTGATGTCAAGTTCATCTATCAGTTCGACCTAAACAAGCCTTGGCGCTACGGACAGCTGATGGCTACCTTCGACTTCCCCATCTACAAACCCGATGAGGTGATCAAACGGGAGCAAGACAGCATCATCAAACATTTCCAGCCCTACTTCAGCATAGACGCATCAGTGGGCAACGATGCTATCAGCCAACTGCGGGCAGATTATCAGACCGACTTGAAAGAGGTTTTGCCATCGTATGACTACCTGCGCCATCTGGTCAATGTGCTGAACGCCATCTACCAGAAAGGTATCTTAGACGGAGCCAGTGCCGACAGGCTGCAACAAGACAGCACGGTGAACCTACGCATCATCAATGGCCTGGAAGCGCAACAACAAGCTGTGGCTGAGACGTTCACCATCAAAGATGCCTACACCTACCTGCTGAATGCCGATTCCGCGCGCTATAAACCCGAGATCCTGCAGAAATGTGCCTTGAATGCCTACCTTGTGCCCAACCTGATATACGAGAAAGAACGTACGGAGACGGCACGTCAGGAAGCCATAGACAACTTCCCCTGGGCAGTGGGCATGGTGCAGAGCGGCCAGAAAATCATAGACCGTGGCGAGATTATCAGTCAGAACACCTATAATATCCTGAATAGCTTAGAGAAGGAGATGCAGACGCGTAGTGACGCTTCTCAGGCTCAGCGACGCATGATGCTTGGCGGTCAGGTGCTGTTCGTCTGCATCTACATCTTCCTGCTGATGCTCTATCTGGAGCTTTATCGCAAAGACTATCTCAAGGAGACCAGAGACCTGCTGTTGATCTTCAGCTTCATGGTGTTCTTCTGTCTGTTCACGTCTGTACTCATGGGACGCAACATGTTCAGCGTCTACATCATCCCATACGCCATGCTACCTATGGTGCTGCGTACCTTCTTGGATTCACGCACGGCCCTGCTCACGCATATTGTCACCATATTAATCTGCTCCATTACCCTGCGCTATCCGCATGAGTTCATCCTCATCCAAGTGGCAGCGGGTGTGATGGCGATATTCAACCTGCGCGAGCTATCCCGACGCTCACAGCTCTTCCTGTCGGCCTTCCTGGTGGTATTGGTATCCCTACTCATTTTCTTCGCCTATGAGTTCTTCACGGAGGAAGACATCAGCAAGATTGACTTCAGCATACCTATTTACATCATAATCAACGGCATCTTACTGCTCTTCACCTATCCGCTGTTCTTCATCATCGAGAAGACCTTCGGCTATACATCGAACGTGACCTTGGTGGAGCTTTCCGATGTGAACAACAACCTGCTGCGCAAGCTCTCGGAGACAGCCCCTGGCACCTTCCAGCACTCCATGCAAGTGGCCAACCTTGCCACCGAAGCCGCCAATAAGTTGGGTGCCAACGCCCAGTTGGTGCGTACGGGTGCCCTCTATCATGACATCGGCAAGATGGAGAACCCAGCCTTCTTCACGGAGAACCAACTTGGAGGGGTGAATCCGCACAAGAACCTCAACTTTGAGCAGAGTGCCAAGGTGGTCATCAGCCATGTGACAGACGGACTGAAACTGGCAGAGAAGAACAACCTCCCCTCTATCGTGAAGGACTTTATCAGTACGCATCATGGCAGGGGCAAGACGAAATACTTCTACATCTCTTGGAAGAACGAGCATCCAGGAGAAGAACCCGAAGAAGGTCTGTTCTCCTATCCAGGCCCTAATCCTTCCACCAAGGAGCAAGCCATCCTCATGATGGCCGATGCCGTAGAGGCTGCCTCACGCAGTCTGCCGGAGTTTACCGAGGAAAGCATCAGCAACCTGGTGGAGAAGATTATCGAGTCTCAGGTTTCTGAGGGATATTTCAGGGATTGCCCGCTCACATTCAAGGAGATTGGGCAGGTGAAGGCCACCTTCAAGGAGAAGCTGACCACCATCTACCACACACGTATCAGCTACCCAGAGTTGAAGCAGTAGGAGCATGAAACGTCCGCAGGTGAAAATCAAGCCTCTGATCTGGCTCCGCAGGTTCAGGAAACGGCGGGGGTATGGCGTACACTCCCCTTTTGCGTTCAACTACATCACGCGTGTGTGCAACGAGACTACACCTTATTATAAATATAAGGAGCTTCATGCAGAGGAGAAGGCACTCAGCAAGCTGATGGCAGCCAACTGGAGCAAGGCTGAGTCATCGAAGGTGAAGCGCCTGCTCTTCCGCTTGGTGAACCGTGCCCAGCCTTTCACCTTGGTAGAGGCAGGCCCCGATACTTCGGCCACACTCTACCTGCGCAGTGCCAAGGAGCACATGGACATGCTGCACCTCTATCAGGAAGAAGATCTCCAGAAAATAGCGGAAGTTCAGATAGATTTCTTATATTTGCGCTACCAAGACAGGGCGTTCACGGAGAAGTTTTTCTACGGATGCCTGCCTTGTGTCACGGAGAAGTCGGTCTTCTGCATCCAGGGCATCCATCACGATAAGGACATAGAGGCTCTGTGGAAGCACATGCAGAAAGAGGCGGTACTCACGTTCGACCTGTACGATGTGGGGATATTGCATTTTGATAAAACATATTATAAACAAGATTATATCGTAAATTTTTAATGCTATGAAAAAGAGTATGGTTTACACACGTACTGGTGATAAAGGCACCACATCACTGGTAGGAGGTACACGTGTTCCTAAAACCCACGCCCGTCTGGAGGCCTACGGCACGGTAGATGAACTGAATTCCTTCATCGGACTGCTTATCACTTACCTGAATTCCGACGAGGAAAAAGAGTTTCTGCAAGGCGTACAAGATACACTGTTTGTGATAGGTTCCAATCTGGCAACCGACCAAAGCATCACCCAGCTCCGTGCGGCCAGTGTCATCACTGAGGAGATGGTGCAAGCCATGGAGCATCAGATAGATAAGGTAGATGCCAGCGTGCCACCGCTTACGGCCTTCGTGCTGCCTGGTGGAAGCAGAGGGGCTGCCGTCTGCCATGTGTGTCGCACCGTGTGCAGAAGGGCCGAACGTCGCATCTTAGCCCTCTCCGAACAGGCTGAGGTATCGGCAGAATTGCTGGCTTACGTGAACAGATTATCTGATTATTTATTTGTACTTTCAAGAAAAATCAACCAACTGGAGAAAAAAGAAGAAATATTTTGGAATAATCGTTGCAAATAACATTATTTGTTATACTTTTGCGGAAAATTGAAATAAGCTTTTTTATTAATCACAATATTAATACGATAGCAACTATGTATTGGACATTAGAATTAGCATCCAAATTGGAGGATGCACCTTGGCCCGCAACCAAGGATGAACTGATAGATTATGCGCAACGTTCAGGGTCTCCATTGGAAGTGATTGAGAACCTACAAGAGATGGAAGACGAAGGTGAAGTCTATGAAAGCATAGAAGACATCTGGCCTGACTACCCCAGCAAAGAGGACTTCTTCTTTGACGAGGATGAGTATTAAGCGGTAGATTTGGTCTATCTAATTAAATACCAGCGAGATAAGCAAAATTTATTTGTTTGTCTCGCTGGTGTTTTATGTGACGAAAGTTGCTGAAACGAATTTCT
>CALAEY010000113.1 GCA_937891085.1 uncultured Prevotellaceae bacterium
CGTAGGCCGTTATAAAGCAGTAATTAGAACTATTTCAGGCGTGTATTCATCAGAAAGTAAGAACGACAGCGACTTCGATAAGGCTTGCCGCCTCACTCAGGAGTTCGCTAAGAAGGAAGGCCGTCAGCCACGTATCATGGTGGCCAAGATGGGTCAGGACGGACACGACCGTGGTGCTAAGGTCGTAGCAACTGGTTATGCCGACTGTGGTTTCGACGTGGATATGGGACCATTGTTCCAGACTCCTGCCGAGGCTGCTCGTGAGGCTGTAGAGAACGACGTTCACGTAGTGGGTGCCTCTTCTCTGGCTGCTGGTCATAAGACGCTGATTCCTCAGCTTATCGAGGAACTGAAGAAACTTGGTCGTGAGGATATCATCGTGATTGCTGGTGGTGTGATTCCTGCACAGGATTACGACTTCCTCTATAAGGCTGGCGTAAGCGCTATCTTCGGTCCTGGTACTTCAGTGGCTAAGGCTGCTTGTACCATCATGGAGATTCTGCTGGGCGACGAATAAGGAGTATACCTTATCATATATGAGAACGGGCAGAGCAATGGTTTCTGCCCGCTCTTTTTGTAGGGTTAATGAAGACCCTTAACTTTGCGACAAGTTAATAACGAATAGAATACATATGGTCAAACGTAGGACAGCACTGGTCAATGCCAGGTTTTATGGCTCAGGCACCGTTTCTTCTGATGCGTGTGGATGGGCCTTGATGATAGAAGACAATCACTTCGTGGGATTCGAGTGCGTGTCGCAGATTCCTCAGGATATGCCACGCATGGATATGCAGGGATGCTGCGTAGCCCCAGGACTCATAGACCTGCTGGTGAATGGGGCTGGTGGAGGAGCCTTCGGAGTGACGGTTCGTTTTGCAGACCTGCTGCAGATGGGAGCGACCTTGATGCATGAGGGAACCACAGGATTCCTGGCTGCAGCACCAAGCAATACGTTGCCTATGTACATGACTATGCAGAGCGAACTGCAGACGCATGAGACACAACTTCCTGAGAATTTCATGGGCATGCACTTAGAAGGCCCTTATTTCAGTATGGAGTATCGTGGGGCGCATAGGGCCGACTGCGTGCGCGATTGTACAGATGCAGAATTGAAGGCTCTGTTTGAAAAAGACAGGCATTTCGTGCGTATGATGTCCGTCTCTCCCGAACGCATCACAGAAGGGCAAGTCGAATATCTGGAGCAATGCGGAGTCAGGGCATCATTTGCCCATAGTGCAGCCAGTTATGATGAGGCTTTGCACTTCTTGTCAAAGCCCCGCCATTCTGTGACGCACCTCTATAACGGCATGCCCCCCATGCATCATCGCAAGCCAGGGCACATCCCAGCCATCTTCCGTCTGAAACCACCTACTGGGCTCATTGTAGATGGGGTACACGTGGCTTATCCTATGGTGCGCATGGCCTATGACATCATGCCTCAGTCGGTTTACTTGTTTACCGATGCTTTCACCCAATGCCCAGAGATGGGGGTGGACTATGATGACACGCATAGCTGCTTTGTCCGCACCACTGCCACTGGCGACAAGGTGCTTTGTGGCTCTGCATTGAGCATGTGGCAGGCTGTACGTAATTGTGTGAAGCATGTAGGAATCCCTCTGTCCGAGGCACTTGAGATGGCTTCACTGCGTCCAGCACTGTTGTTGGGTTTGGATCATCTCTATGGCAGTCTGGACGCAGGTCACATGGCCGACCTTCTGGTCTTCGATGATGACTTGACACTGAAGCGCGTGATGAAGCATGGAAAATGGCAAGATGCTTGAGGAAAAACCTGCGGAATAGTGAGACAAAAGTTCTGGACAAGCGATGTGAAGTTTGTTACCCTACGCATGGTTTTTTTCCTGCCATATCGCTCTCTTTTTGTTGGCCTATCCCAGACCTTATACATTCTGGAAAGCAAATCATTCTCAGTTATTGCAAAGAAAGAAAAAAGCTGTATCTTTGTACTTTATAAGTTTCTGCGATAAGATATGATAGTTTGCATTGCCGAAAAGCCATCAGTGGCACGAGATATAGCCGAAGTGCTGGGTGCTCGTGAGCGTAAAGACGGATACATTGAGGGGAACGGCTACCAAGTGACGTGGACCTTCGGACATCTGTGCATGCTCAAGGAGCCGCATGAGTATGCCCCGCAGTGGAAGGCATGGAGCCTCGCCTCCCTGCCAATGATTCCGCCTCGTTTCGGTATCAAGCTCATCGAGCATAATGCCACTTACGAGAAGCAATTCCACACCATAGAGGGCCTGATGCAGAAGGCAGACATGATCATCAATTGCGGTGATGCCGGACAGGAGGGAGAAATAATACAGCGATGGGTGATGCTGAAAGCGGGCGCTACCTGTCCCGTAAAGCGCTTGTGGATCTCCTCTCTGACAGAAGAGTCTATCCGTGACGGCTTCCAGCACTTGCATGAGGCCAGTGACTACCAGTCGCTCTATGAGGCAGGACTCTCGCGTGCCATTGGAGATTGGCTCTTGGGCATGAACGCCACACGTCTCTATACGATGAAATACGGCCAGAACCGACAGGTGCTCAGCATCGGACGTGTACAGACGCCTACCTTGGCATTGATAGTGAACCGTCAGCAGGAGATAGAGCACTTTGTGCCCCGTCAGTATTGGGAACTCAAGACCACCTATCGAGACACGCTCTTCAGTGCTGTGGTCAAGAAAACAGATGAGGAGCTCATTGCCGAGGCGGAGAAAAGCAAAAAGGGGGACGAACCTATAGACATTTCTCAGATAGAGAATCCAGGCATGGAACCCATTGCCAATGAAGAAGATGGACAAAAACTGGTGGAGCGCCTGAAAGATCTGCCTTTTGAGGTCACCAGTGTGACGAAGAAGCCAGGAAAGGAGTTCCCCCCTCGTCTCTATGACCTGACCTCCCTGCAAGTGGATTGCAACCGCAAGTTTGGCTATTCTGCCGATGAAACGCTGAAGCTTATCCAGAGCCTCTATGAGAAAAAGGTGACCACCTATCCGCGTGTAGATACTACCTTCTTAAGTGATGATATCTATCCTAAGTGTGCAGCCACCCTTCGAGGGCTGAAAGGCTATGAAACGCTCACAGCAGCATTGGCAGGGAAACCATTGCCAAAGTCTAAGAAAGTGTTTGACAATTCTAAGGTGACCGATCATCATGCCATCATTCCAACAGGGCAACCTCCTGTGAACCTCACGGATGCAGAGCGGAAAGTCTTCGATCTGGTGGCGCGTCATTTCATAGCCGTCTTCTATCCTGAGTGTAAGATATCCACTACAACCATAGAGGGTAGGGTGGAGGACATTCCTTTTAAGACCAGTGGCCGTCAGGTATTAGATCCAGGATGGCGTGTGGTGTTTCAAGAATCAGATAACGATAAGACCACAGCCGATGCCGAACCAGCAGAGGGAGACAAAGGGCAGAATAATGGTCAATGGTCAATGGTCAATGGTCAATTCACCAAAGGGGAGACAGGGCCGCATATTCCTGAACTTCTGGAGAAATGGACTCAGCCACCAAAACCTTATACGGAGGCTACATTGCTTAGAGCCATGGAAACTGCGGGTAAGTTGGTGGAGAATGACGAACTCCGAGATGCCCTGAAAGAGAATGGTATAGGTAGGCCTTCTACACGAGCAGCCATAATAGAAACCTTGTTTAAGCGCAACTATATCCGTAAGGAGCGCAAGAGTTTGATAGCCACGCCTACTGGTGTGGAACTCATCGGACTTATTCGTGAAGAGTTGCTGAAATCTGCAGAGCTGACAGGCTTGTGGGAGAAGAAACTGCGTGAGATAGAGCGAAAAACTTTCAGCGCTTCTCAGTTTCTGGACGAACTGAAGCAGATGGTAACGGAAATTGTCCATGCTGTCATGGCCGATAATAGTAATCGGCGTATCACCATTCTTACTCCAGAGGAGGCAAAGAAGATGGCTCCGAAGAAACCTATGGTTCCAAAGCTAAAGGCAACTGTCGTGAAGAAAAGTGCAGTTCCTTCTAATAAGAACGGAGAAGTACCTGCGAAATTGCCTGCAAATGACAGCATTATAGGAAAACCATGTCCGCTTTGTGGGAAGGGTCATATAATAAAAGGAAAGACAGCTTATGGATGCTCGGATTGGAAAACAGGCTGCACTTTCCGCTTGATGTTTGAAAATATCAATTAAATCAGATATGCTATGAAAACAAGATTTGCTTTACTTATCGCACTCTGTGCCATCGCACTTGGTCTTAGTGCGCAGAACACGTTGGAGGAAATCCGACAGAACAAAGAACTGGCTGGTGGAAACATGGTGGTGTATCCCGTGCCTACTGAGGCACTCACACCTGCTCCTAAGGGGTATCAACCTTTCTATTTGAGTCATTATGCGCGTCATGGCTCTCGCTATCGTATCAGTGAGAATGACTATACGCAACCTATCGAGACCTTAAAGAAAGCTAAGGAGTTTGGCGTTCTTAGTGCAGAAGGAGAAAAAATTCTTGGTCTATTGGAAAAAACCTATGAGGCAGCCAAAAACCGCTATGGGGACCTTACAAAGGTGGGGGCGCTGCAGCATCGTGGCATAGGGCATCGTATGTATGAGCATTTCCCAGAAATATTCGGAAAGGAAATCGATGTGGACGCACGCTCTACAACGGTGATACGCAGTATCCTCTCTAAAGTCAATGAATGTATGGAGTTGCAGTCACTGAATGGAAAGCTGCACTTCTCTAACGATGCCAGTCCGCACGATATGTATTACATGAACCATAGTGACCCTGTGCTGAATCAGCTGTTGCGAACTCCCGAGTATAGTTCTGCGATGCGTGGGAGCTTAAAGACTACCACCACTTCTGATCGTCTGATGAAGGTGCTGTTTACAGATCAAGACTATGTGAACTGGGTGGTGGACGGTAGTGCGTTGATGCGCCAGTTGATAGACATTGCAACGAGTATGCAGGATATTGACTATACGCCAGACTTCAACTTGCTGGATTATTTTACTGCAGAAGAATGTTATGATTTCTTCCAAAGTGGCAATCTGTATTGGTACTTGGCTTACGGTCCTGCAAAAGAGACGCGTGGATTGATGCCCTATCGCATGGCTCCGCTGTTGCAGAATATTCTCGACACTGCTGTTGATGCTCTGGCATCAGGTAAGGAGAGTGCCACTCTGCGTTTCGGACACGATACTATCATCATGCCTCTAGCAGCCTTGTTGGAACTGGATAAGTGGGGCACCCCAGTAAGTGACCTTTCACAGTTGGCAGAGGTTTATCCTGATTATAAGCTTATCCCTATGGCCAGCAATATTCAGATAGTGTTCTATAAGCATCGTAAGACAGGTGACGTGTTGGTGAAGTTCCTACTCAATGAGCGTGAATGCACCATCCCTGTGCAAACAGATATGGCTCCATATTACCATTGGACTGATGTGGAAAAGTTCTATCGTGCTAAGTTGGCCAACTTTGAGCAGGTTCGTGCTGAGTTAGTGAAAGAGTTCCCTGATGCAAGATGAGGAATGAAACCTGAATAACTGAAAGACTGAAATAAATAATGAGGGCTGTGCTTCCATAGAATAGCGCAGCCCTTATTCTTCATTCTTCATTCTTCATTCTCAAAGTGTAAGTGGAACCCCACTACTGCTTGAATGCCTTTGCGTATCATATCCAGAGGAATGTTCTCGTTTGGAGAGTGGATGGCATTGCTTTCCAAACCAAAGCCCATGAGGACGGTCTTGATGCCCAAGGCTTTCTCAAAGGTAGCAATGATAGGGATGCTTCCTCCACGACGTACTGCCAAAGGACGTTTCCCAAAGGCCTCTTCAAATCCCTTTTCAGCTGCTTTATAAGCAGGCAAAGAAATAGGACAAACATAGCTTTCGCCTCCATGAAGGTACTCCACTTTCACTTTCACACTCTTAGGGGCAATCTCTTGTAGGTAGTCTGCCATGAGCTTCCCGATCTTTTCATTGTCCTGATGTGGCACTAAGCGCGTAGAAATCTTGGCATAGGCTTTGCTTGGGATGACCGTCTTGGCGCCTTCTCCCGTGTATCCTCCCCAGATGCCACATACATCAAAGGACGGGCGGCAACTATTGCGCTCCAATGTGCTGTAGCCTTTTTCACCGCATACTTCTTCCACATCAATAGCGCGTTTGTACTTCTCCAGGTCAAAAGGAATGTGGGCAATCATGTCACGTTCTTCTTGTGGCACCTCCTCTACGTCATCATAGAAATGTGGCACCGTGATGCGTCCGTCTTCGTCTGTCATCTGTGCAATGAGCTTGCAAAGCACATTGATAGGATTGGCCACTGCCCCTCCGAAATGTCCGCTATGCAGGTCTCTGTTGGGGCCTGTAACTTCTACTTGCCAATAGGAGAGTCCGCGCAGTCCTGTGGTCAGCGAAGGCAGCTCTGCGCTAAGCATAGAAGTGTCGGATACTAAGATGATATCCGCTTTAAGTAGCTCCTTGTGCTTCTCGCAGAATGCTTCGAGACTTGGAGACCCGATCTCCTCCTCGCCTTCGAGGATGAACTTGACATTGTGTTTCAAAAGCCCGTTCTTAACCAGATATTCGAAGGCTTTGGCTTGAATAAAACTCTGTCCTTTGTCATCATCTGCTCCACGTGCCCAGATATGCCCGTCTTTGATGACTGGCTCGAAAGGAGATGTCTTCCAAAGATCGAGCGGCTCCACGGGCATCACATCATAATGGCCGTATATCAGAACAGTTTTAGCAGTTGGATCTACAACCTTCTCTGCAAAGACCATCGGATTGCCTTCTGATGGCATCACCTCAACATGGTCAGCCCCAGCTTCAAGTAGCAAGGTCCTCCATCGATTAGCACAGCGCAACATGTCTTCTTTATGCGCACTTTCTGAGCTTATGCTTGGGATATGTATTAAACTAAACAGTTCATCGAGCATGCGAGACTCGTTTTCTTCAATGTATTGTTCTATCATAGTCGGGTAGTTTTTGTAAGTAAGTAATAGTCAAGGAGTGTGATGGCAGTCATGGCTTCCACTATTGGAACAGCACGTGGCAGTACGCAAGGATCATGTCTGCCCTTTGCTGCAAGCGCTGTTTCTTCGCCATTCACATCTACCGTTTGCTGTTCACGGAGTAGGGTAGCGATAGGCTTGAAAGCCACACGGAAGTAGATGTCCTGACCATTGCTGATGCCGCCTTGTATGCCTCCAGAATGATTAGTACGCGTACTGATTTGCCCATCTTCATGGCAGAATATGTCATTCTGTTCACTGCCTTTTTGAGTTACGCCGCCAAATCCGCTGCCATATTCAAACCCTTTTGCGGCATTGATGCTAAGCATGGCATTTCCTAGGGCTGCATGGAGTTTTCCGAATACAGGTTCCCCGAGTCCGGTAGGGCAGTGCTTTACTACGCACGTGATTACACCTCCGATGGTATCGCCTTCTGCTTTTACCTTCAGAATGAGCTCTTCCATTTCCTTCGCTTTCTCTTCATCTGGACAGCGTACGGCATTATCTTCTGCTTTTGCTATATCATATAAGGTATAGTCTTCACTTAAACTGATTTCGCCAACTTGTGAGGTATATGCCTGTATGCTCACACCAAGCTGCCTTAAAGCCAATTTTGCAAAGGCCCCAGCCACTACGCGGCTGATGGTCTCTCTGGCTGAAGAACGTCCGCCTCCTCGATAATCTCTGATACTATATTTTCTCCAATAGGTGAAATCGGCATGCGATGGGCGAAACACGTCTTTTAAGTTGCTGTAATCTTGAGAATGTTGGTTCTCATTCCATACAATGAATCCGATGGGAGTTCCTGTAGATTTTCCCTCAAATATGCCCGATAGTATTTCTACTCTGTCTGCCTCCTTTCTGGCTGTAGTGAGAGCGGATTGTCCAGGTTTGCGACGTTCCAATTCATGTTGGATAAAATCTACATCGATGCTTATTCCTGCAGGATAACCATCTATTACACCACCTATACCTTTCCCGTGACTTTCTCCGAAGCTGGTCAGACGGAATATGTTGCCTATTGTATTTGACATAACGCATTGCTGTTTTGATAAGCAAATATAGAGGTTATTTTCAATATGTCAAAATGCGGCTATTTTTTTTACGCTGTTGCGTTATAATTTTTACGCAGTTGTGGAAATAAATTTAAGTAATTCAGTTTTCTGTAAAATAAGAGAGGGATGTGCCTAAGCACACCCCTCAGAAGATTTAGTTCAGAAATCCAAAGAGATTTATTACTTCCAGTTCTGAGTCTGTTGGATACGACCCATGGCAGCCTGCAGCGTGGTGGTAGGAATTGGGAAGGTTACCCAATTCTCGTTGTACACGTTACCAAACTTACCGGGGAAGAACTGGCCTTCGTATGCACGGTAGTCGTTCAGCACCTTGCCTACAGTACCCCAACGGGCGATGTCGAACCAGCGGTGACCTTCCATACCGAACTCTGCACGCATCTCGCGCTCCAGGGCAGTGTGAGCCTCGGTAGCACTTGCGAATGAAGTGTACAGACCGATGCGATAGTGACCGGCGGCACCCGACTTGGTTCCACCGTTAACCATGTCCTCCAGCACCTTGCCAGCGTCCTCGTTCTTGACGAAGCTGTTGGCGGCACGGGCGCGGACCTTGTTGATGTAGGTCAGGGCGGTTGTGAGGTCACCTTCCTGAATAGCTACCTCAGCACGCATCAGCAGGATGTCGGCGAAACGAATCACGTGATAGTTGGCAGCATTGGAGCCGACAGCGGTAGCCACAGCCGTAGAACCACGGTCAGACAGTCTGTGCTGGTACTTCTTGTTCACATACAGACCACCATTGGTGTAGTCACGCACCCAACCGTTCAACTCTGAAGGAATGCCATAGTCCAGGTAAGGAACGCCGAAGCGGCCGGCAACGTAGTCCAGACGTGGGTCAACCGGAGTGTCCAGGTCGGTTACGGGAACACCGTCGACCAGCGTGGTCAGAGGCTGCTTGCTGGTATAATCAGCCAGAGGCAGACCGTTGTCATCCACCATGTAGCTGTTCACGAACTCATAGGTTGGCTGATAGAAACCCCAGCCGCCAAGGCCCAGGGCACCGGCCATACCGATGGCAGGGCTGTATACAGGCTGGTTGGTGGAAGTCTGGGTACCAGAGATGGACAGCTGTACGTCGAATACAGACTCACCGGTCCAGTCGGAAGTGGTGGCGTCGTTGAAGAGCTCCTCGTAGGTGTCGGCCAGGCGATACTTCTGACCCTTGGCATCCACACCGTTGTTGATGATGTCGTCGAGCAGGCTCTTGGCATCTGCCCAGTGGTTGGCGGTGGCGTTGGTTCCATTGTATGGAGAAGACCAGTAGAGGTACATCTTAGCCAGCATGGCCTTGGCCATCCAGGAAGTGGCACGGCCATAGTTGCCGGAACCCCACGTTGCGGGCAGACCGTTGATGGCATCCTTGAAGTCCTGCTCAACCAGGTTCCAGATATAAATGTAGTTACCGCTATCGTCCACGTTGGATACCTGTGGGTCGGTATTAGCCCTATAGTCATCCAGTGTTACGTAAGGAACGGCGGGACCGAACATACGGATCAGCTCAAATTCCCAAACGGCCTTGATGAACTTGGCCTGGGCAATAATCAGGTCGGGGTTGGAAACCTTGTCGCCAGCCTTTTCCACCATGTCCATCACGTTGTTGGCACGCTTGATGGCCTCATAGCAGCCTGCCCACTTACCGGAAATGTAAGAGTTGGAGGCATCAAACTGGTAAACCTCGATGGCGGTGAAGTCAGACTGGTCGGAAGACTGTGAGCCCTTGTTGGCATCGGCACCTGCAACGTCGCCGAAGCAGTAGTTAGAGAGGGCGCCGTAACCCATCCAGCTGGTCTGATGCATACCGTTCAGAGAAGCGTAAGCACCTGTCAGCACCATGTCAATACCACTCTCAGTGGTCAATGTACCCTCGGACACAGAGCCTGCCGGGTCGAGCAACAGGAAGTCGTCACCGCAGCTGCTCAGGGTCAGGGTAGCCAAAGCCATTGCTGAATATAATATCGCTTTTTTCATATTGTATTTCAATTTAAAAGTTTTAGTTAATTAAACCTTTCTTCTTTTTATGAATTCCTCCTTCATTCCCCTTCCCCCATTCGGGAGGAGGGGTATGGTGGGAGAAACTATCTTTTGGTAGTCAATTCATTATTAGAAGTCGATGTTCACACCGAGCAAGTACTGACGTGGCATACCGTATGCACCGTAGTCGATACCCTTAGACTGGTCACCTGCTACGTTGTTAACTTCAGGATCAAGTCCCTCGTAACCGGTGATGGTGAACACGTTAGACAGCTGAGCATATACGCGGATGCGGCTTAAGGTCAGCTTCTGAACGAGCTTGCGAGGCAGGGTGTAGCCCAAGGTCAGGGTCTGCATGCGCAGGAATGAGCCGTCGGTCACGTAGTCAGAGTGTGACTGGGTGTTCTCAGCGTGAGTGTCACCATAAATCCACAGAGGCAGGGTTCCGTTAGGATTGCTCGGACTCCAGGCCTTCTCGATACGGTCGTAGCTGTAGCAGTTACCGAGGTTACCCCACAGGGTGTAGTACTCATAGTGCTTGAAGATATCGTTGCCGATTGAGTAGTATAGATAGGTGCTTAAATCCCAGTTCTTCCAGTTCAGGCTCAGATTCACACCGCCCGTGAGGTCTGGGTGAGGATTACCGATGATGGTACGGTCGTTGGCATCCACCTTGCCGTCACCATTGATGTCCTTCCACTTGTAGTGGCCCACGTAAGAGGAGGCAGACTTGGCCAAGTCTTCAGCTGAAGCCACACCGTAAGGCAGGGCACCGTAGCTCAGCACGTCGCTCTCGCTCTTGTAGATGCCGTCATCCACGTAGCCGTAGAACATACCTACTGGCTGGCCCACGGTAGTGATGGTCATCTGGGAGATACGTGAAGAGTAGAATAGGTCGGAAGCACCCAGCTTCGTCACCTCGTTCTTGTACCAAGATGCGTTGGCGTTGATGTTGTAGGATACCTGGCCGATCTTGTCTCTCCAGCCGATGGAGAAGTCGATACCGGTGTTCTTGATGTTACCCTGGTTGGTGTTAGGCTTTGTACCTGCACCGGCAAGCACTGTCCAAGAAGCAGGAACCAACATGTCGGAGGTCTTCTTGATATAGAAATCGAAGGTAGAGGTCAGCTTGTTGTTGAAGGCTGTCAGGTCATAACCCACGTTGAACATCTTGATGGTCTCCCACTTGGCATTTCTATCACCTAAGGCACTGTTACCGAAACCGGTAGCCACACCTGAGTTCTCACCTGCGATACCATAGGCGTAGGTGGTTGAGTTGCTATACTGGAATGCGTAGTTGTAGGCACCGATGTTCGAGTTACCGGTCGTACCGTAGCCGGCACGGATCTTCAGGTCGTCCAGCCAAGTCTCATGAGCCTGAGACATGAAAGACTCGTCAGAGATACGCCAGCCAAGAGAAACGGATGGGAAGGTACCCCAACGGTTGCTCTCAGAGAACTTGGAAGAGGCATCACGACGGATAGTGGCTGTCACCAAGTACTTGCCCATGTAAGAGTAGTCCAAGCGGCCGAAGAGACCGAACATGGTGTTCACCGAACCCATGCCGCCGCTGGTGCTGTACTGGCTGTTACCACCGTTGGACAGTGTCCAAGTGTTGGTGTCATCCTCGAATACATAGTCGTACATAGAACCGCTGATGTTACGGCCGATACCCATCTTCAGGGCCTCAGAGCCTGCCATCACGGTGAAGTCATGGTTGTCAGCAACGGTGAACTTATATGTAGCGGTGTTGGTCCACTGCCAGCCGAAGCTCCAAGAACCATTCTCAGACAAGTAGTTGCGTGAGCGGCCTTCCTTGTCGTAGGCGATGGACTTCTTGTACATGTTCAAGCCCCAGCCACCGTTCAGGTTAACTGCGAATTGTGAACGCAGAGACAGACCCTTAATCCAAGGATCCTTCAGCTCTGCGAAGAAAGAAGACTGCATGCGGAACATACGGTTCCAGTTGTCGTAGCCGTTCACCACGCTTGAGAGGGCGGATACGTTACGACCGCCGTTACCCTGTGAGCCTGCGAAGTCGCCGCCTACGTTGTAGGCAGGAACCCATGCGTTCATGGTGTAGGTCTGGCCGAAGGTAGAACCGTCGCCCTGTCCACCACGCTCACCACGGGTCAGCATCACGGATGCATTGGTGTTCTGGCCTACGGTGAAGTGCTTGGTTGGGTTGAACGTGGTGTTCATACGCAGTGAGTAGCGCTCGAAGCTTGACCCCTTGATCGTACCGTTACGGTCCTGGTAAGCCAGGGACATGGAGTACTGGCCCTTCTCGCCGCCGCCCATCACGGACAGCTCGTGGTTCTGTGACCAGCCCGTCTGGGTTACGAGGTCGTACCAGTCGGTACCGCGGCGGGCCTCTTCCTCAGTGCCGCCGAGGATCTCCTTGATATAATAATATGAAGACAGTGCATAGGAGTGTCCACCATCAGCCTGGTAGGCATCCACCAAGCCCTGGTAGCTGCCGAACTGGTTCATCACTGCGCTCTTGCTCATACCGGCAGGAACGATGGTGTAAGGCATGTTGTTCTCGATGCTCATGCCCACGTAGTTGCCATTGGCATCGTAGGCAGAACCGAACTGCTGGTGACCCAGGGCAGACGGGTTGGCACCACGCACTTCCACCTGGTTCTTCTGTGACAGACCGATAGCCTGCATGAAGTCGTATGCACCGAGGGTCTTGAAGCCGTCGTTGGCCATCGTGGATGCACTGATGTAGCCTGAGTAGGATACGCGCACCTTGCCTTCCTTATTACCCTGCTTGGTGGTGATGATGATCACACCGTTAGCAGCGCGGGCACCGTAGATGGCGGTTGCAGCAGCATCCTTCAGCACCTGGAAGGAGTCGATGTCGTTGGGGTTCACTGAGTTCACGTCCACGCCCTGCACACCGTCAACGATGATCAGAGGGTCGGAACCGTTCACACCACCGACACCACGCACGCGGATGG
>CALAEY010000114.1 GCA_937891085.1 uncultured Prevotellaceae bacterium
AATAAAAAACTTCAAGGAGAAAGTGTGATGAGATATCATAACATTACTCATGACGATATGCTCAACGGACAAGGTTTGCGAACCGTCCTTTGGGTAAGCGGCTGTGAACACCACTGCGATGAATGTCAAAACCCTATGACCTGGGATATAAACGGCGGTCTGCTTTTTGATGAGGCCGCGGAAACAGAGCTTTTTCAGGAAGCTGCAAAGGGCTATATAGAGGGCATCACCTTTTCGGGCGGTGACCCTCTTCACCATAAAAACAGGGACGAGATAACAAGGCTTGCAAAAAAATTCAAGCAAAGATTTCCGAAAAAAGACCTTTGGATGTACACAGGCTACAAATGGGAAGACATTAAAGACCTTGAAGTTATGAAGTACACCGATGTACTCATTGACGGCAGATATGAAAAAGAATTAAGGGATGTACAGCTGCATTGGCGCGGTTCGTCAAACCAGCGTGTTATTGATGTGCAAAGATCGCTTGAAAGCGGCGAAGCCGTTTTATACGACGATTGAGATATAAAAATACTATCAGAAAATTATATTCGGGAAGTTTTATTATGGAAGAAAAGATATATTTTGCAAAGGTGAGACCCGATGCGAAAATACCAAACAGAGAAGTCTGGAATGCAGGTGTTGACATATATCCCTGTTTTGACGAGGAATATATGATAATACCGCCCCACTCCACAAAGCTTGTACCGACAGGCATCGCAAGCGCGATACCCGTTGACTACTATATACAGATATACGAAAGAGGTTCAAGCGGAAGCAAAGGTATAAAATACAGTGCAGGCGTTATTGATTCAAGCTACAGGGGCGAATGGTTCCTTGCGACTACGAACACCAATGACAAGCCCGTGCTTATCACCAAGCTTGACCTTGAAAAACTTGACAGTACAGTGAAAAAGTTGATTGAAGATGCCTATATAGTGTATCCCTATAAAAAGGCATTGTTCCAGGGTGTTGTGCACAGTGTGAACAACCACCTGGAAAGAGCGGAGCTTACTTATGATGAGCTGCTGAAAATACCGTCCGAGCGCGGTTCGGGAAAATTGGGCAGCAGCGGTAAGTAAACCGCATTGATCCTGCTTTTCATTTTACTCCTTTTGTGCCGTCCTGCAAAAATTGTGCAGGGCGGTACTTTTAGTTTTAAAGCAGGAGGCGCTGCCCCCCTGCACCCCTGCGCGCTTTTTTAGAAAAAGCGCGGGAAAAACATTGCCAACATTATCTTATTGTTTTACTTTATTTTGCCAAGTCTCTACATTTCGCGTACACATCCGTGCGTTTAGTGAATTACAAATTATCAGCATATTATTTGACAGAAAAGCCGTCTGAAGGTGTGTCTCTTTCAGAAGTGGTAAATGTTTCTGGTTTTAGCAAGCTGACGGAAGATGATTATAATGAGCTTAGGAAAAAGAAGATTTCACATCTGGATTTAGGTAAGGTGTCTGAATATAAAATTAGCGAGCTAGAAAAAATGAATAAACCTACTATCTCACATCTGGATTTAGGAGTTAGTTATTCAGAAGCAAATATACAAAATAAGCAATTAAAAGACTATTTATACTATTCAGAAAAGTTTGATAGTGGGTCTGATATATATTCAGAGGGTGCTAATTGGTCAATTATCTCAAATTATATTGTTAAAGCACCATGCATCATTATTAGAGGAGTAGGGGAAAAAATGCGGCTCGGCTATCTTGATGAAGGTGCAATGGGGGAGTATGGTTTGGCATCTCATGATATGATATGTCTGGAAACAAAACCAGGTATAGATGTGCAATATGCCGCAGCCCTCCTTTTATCAGAAGAAGTTAGTTCTGTCTTGCAATCTATTGGTAATGGCTCAATTGATGCATATTTGATGGCTTGGCTTCTGAATAAAATTCTTGTACCAAATCGTTCTGAACTTGAACGCTACAAGTATGTAGCTGAAGCTAACAAAGAAGCTTTAAAACAATTGCTTGATGAGCAGAAGCAAGCCCATGAGCACTATATGAAAGCTGTGCGAATGAGGAAGCATGCTTTGACGCAGTCTTTTTCATCGATGAAAGCGATGTTTTCTGCTCTTGATTATTACCGAAAGCAGCAAAATGGAGTCATTAATAATTCAGACCAGATTTCACGTGTTAAGAAAACAACTGTGGAAGATGCATTCGCATTTCTGGCTGAGAATTTTGATGAAATGGGTGGCACTTTAGAGCGTATAGCAGATATTAGCTACTCTTTCGGAAAATCAGAATGGATAGATCCAGAGCAGTTCATAGAAAACTATATTGCTCAAAATAGTAATGGTTGGCTAAATTTTAAAGCTCTAATAGCTTGGCAACATGGAGATAATCAGCTAAAACATGAATTTAGAGATCCTACTACTAATAAGATTCTCTTGCCAAGAGGGACTTCTGTCACAATGTTCTATTTTCCTAAGAATGCGTTAGAACATATTCTGAATAATGTGGTTGCTAATGCGAGGTCTCATGGCTTTGTTAATAAGGAGAGGAACGATTATCAGATTCTGTTCTCTTGGAGAATTGAAGGGGATTCTCTTATAATTGAAATAGCGAACAATGGAGCACCTATCCCTGAGGAGATGGGAACTGATTACATTTTAGAATATGGAACTTCTACGTCCCTTCATCAAGATGGACATAACGGTATCGGATGTCATGAGATAGATGCTATTATGCGAGAGTACGATGGCAGGGTCAGGATCGTCTCCAATCCGAAAGAAGATTATGCGGTGAAATATGAACTTACTTTTAATCACATTAATATAAAGGAGATTAACTTATGAATGATGAGGAATTGATAAATGTGTTGTGGGTAGAGGATGATCCCAAAATAATAGATACTTATCCACTCGATGCAGAAAGATATGGACTGTTTTTAGTACATTTCCCATGCTGGGACGATGCTAAAGCTGCTTTGCAGAAGGATTATGCTCATTATTCAGCAATAATACTGGATGCAAAATGTAAACATCATCGTGATAGTAAAGACGATGCAATAGTTTTTCTTGGTCATGCTTTGAGCGACATCAAAGAACTGGCAAAAGAAAAAGGTGAAGTGATTCCTTGGTATGTGTTGTCAGGAGCAGCCGAAGATGATTTTACACGATCTATATTAGAGGATAGGCTTAAATGGGATGAAGACTGGACTCAGTCGACAAATAAAGTTTACTATGCTAAAGGAGTAGATAACGAAACTCCGTGTGGTGATAAGTTCCTAAACCTAAAATATGTCATCTAAGACAGCCTGTAATAGACATAATTATCGTATTTTTGAAAGAAATATCTTTGATTTGTTGCATAAAACACCATTTAAGGAACGCTATTAAGCCTTTAGGAACTTATCACCACATGGATTAACGAAATGCTTTATCAAAGAGTTCGTGTTCATGCCGAACGCTACAATAAGTTGTTCCAAATTCATCATATATATAAGGATGTGTTTGATGCAATGAAAGAAGTGCATTTGGAGGAAGAGACCATAAATATGGAAGATCTGCTGATTCCTATACAATTTCCTGTCCAGAAGTATGTTAAGGATTATAATGATAGTGGATTTAAGAAAGCAAGGTTGCTATTAGAATCGGTTTTTAGGTCGATGATTCAAAATGGTATCTTACCTGATTTCGGAAGGAAAATTAATTTCACTTGGTCCTCTTACTTGCTTTGTGGAAAGGATGCCATTAATGGACAAAAAGAAGTGCAATACAAATTTATCGGAAAAGAATCAATAATGCCGCATGTATTAGGTAAAAACTTGATAGCTATGTCTGAGTATTTGCCAACAGATTTGCATAATGTTGATAAAAATCCGAAGAATAGTTTGAAATACTATTTAGAAACTGTCGATTCTTCACCATATTTACTAAAAAGTTATACAATGCAATTATGTGATATTATATTATGGTATCGGAATTATTTGCGGAATCATCAAGATTTTGAGGAAAACTCAAAGAATTGGGAGAAACAAAATCAAAACAATTAGACAAACGAGTACAACTAAACAAATTATAATCATATGGAAAACACGCAAATCGAAATCGACAGAACAAACGTAGAGCAGCAGATGGCATTTGACTTGGTCGCAAATACCGATAGTTGCTTGTTTATTACAGGTAAGGCAGGTACGGGTAAATCATTCTTTATCAAGCGTGTCTGTGAAGACGTGGATAAGAACTTCCTGGTATTGGCACCTACGGGCATTGCTGCCATCAATGTGGGTGGGCAAACCATACATTCGTTCTTTGGGTTCCCTCTGGAAATCATTGGCCCCAACACAACACTTTATGTAAGTGATGAGAAAAAGGAAATCTTGGAGCACATAGATACTATCATCATAGATGAGGCTTCTATGGTGAGGAGTGACTTGGTAGATGGCATGGATATGTATCTGCGTCAGGCATTCAGCACCAATTATCCGTTTGGGGGAAAGCAGATACTGTTTGTGGGTGATTTATTCCAGTTGCCACCAGTGGTGAAGTGGGGCAGTGCTGACGAGGAAATGCTGATAGATCTCTATGGTGGGGGTGTGCCATTCTTCTATAAAGCACATGTGCTGAAGAGGATGAATCTTCCTAAAATAGAATTCCGTAAGGTGTATCGACAAACAGATCCGGAGTTTATAAGCATCTTGAATAAGATGCGTGTGGGTGATGTGACTTTCAATGACCTCAAACCTATCAATAAGCGCGTAAGGCCAGATGAAGAAGATGCCGACTATTCTGTGACATTGACGGCTTACAATGCGATGGCAGATAAGATCAATGCGTGCAAGTTGGCCGAGATTAGTGGAGAGGAATTCTGCTATAAAGGGAAGGTCACTGGCCATTTCAAGATGAAGGATTCTCCTGCGCCTGAGAACCTCAAACTGAAAGTGGGAGCACAGGTCAACTTCTGCCGTAATGACTATACTCACGGCTGTGTGAATGGCACTATTGCGAAGGTTATAGAGCTGGATGATGACAAAATCACTGTACAGCTGGAGCGTGGTTCAAAGTTCCATGTGGAGAAAGTGACTTGGGAAAGCAAGGAGCAGGTTTATAATCGCGAAACGCGCAAGATAGAAGCAGAAGTGGTGGGTACATACGAACAGTATCCATTGAAATTGGCTTGGGCCATCACTATACATAAGTCGCAAAGCATGACTTTTGATAAGATGCGCTTGGACCTTACGCGTGGCGTATTCGCTGCAGGTCAGGCTTATGTGGCTATCAGCCGTATGAGTAGCTTGGAAGGCTTGACACTCAGCAATCAGCTTTTGCCAAGCCACATCATCCAGAATCCTGAAGTACGTGCATTCGCCAACTCTTTCAATGATGTAGCCATGATCAATGATGAGCTGGAATGTGGTAAGTTGATTCATAAATATCTGACCGTGAAGGACTATGATATGGCTGCAAAGGTTTGCTTGATGCAAATGCAGGATAGAATACGAAGCAATGACTATCGAAATGCAGCGTTGTTAGCAAAGAAGATGTTCGACTTGATGCTGGATGATGAACACTTGCTTGGATATACAGCAGACGTAGATTTGCTGAAGGACTGCAGTGTCACTTGTCATTTCCTGAATGCTGTGCTATGCGTGTATGGCAATAGATATGAAGAGGCTATAGGCTATGCAGACTTGGTGCTCAGCAGAAGGATGTGCTTTGAGGCAATGTTTATCAAGGCTCGTGCACTCTACGCTCTTGAAAGATATGATGAGGCTTATGATGTGAACTACATGATGATCACAGCATCAAGGGAGTCAGACGAGAATAGGAGCATAGACAAAAAGCAATACTTGTTTGAAGCAAAGCTCAATGAGAAGATTGGCAATTCTAATGGGGCAATTTGTAAAGAGTTGATAAGCGTTTGTCCAGAATGCATTTCTGCCTACCTGATGCTGAGGGATGAAATGCTTGATGATGGCATAACTCTGGAGCAGAGAGAAGATGAGCAGAATGCTGAGTTAATCGCAGCATTCAACGATGAAACGGTCTCTGATGATGAGTTCAAACAGAAATTGGTAGAAGTGGATAAGAGTAGTAGGGCTTTCATAAAGCTCAAAAGAAGAATACATAAGGTGGAGTTATGAAAAAGGAAAAATCTGATATCTTTTATACATGTCTCATAGGGATCATGTTTGTGGTGTTCGTCATTTCTATGTATGAGGCTATGGTGAACAGACCTGCGCATTTAGAAGCGATTAATGCACAGTATCTGGAGAATGCAAAGGCTGCTGTGGACTATGAGGAGAAAGACTTAATGCAGACTTATGATAATCTAATGGCAGAACTGGAGGAACATCCTGAAAATGGGTATGCGCATCTGTTTGTCGCCACATTGTGGTATGCTGTGGGGGACTATGACGAGGCTTCTGCCTCAGTGGATAAAGCATTGAAGTATCTGCTTCCTAAGGAGCATGAGTTTCGTGCATCTGCCTATCTGATGAAATCGGGAATAGCATTGAGTGTGGATGATAGGGAGTCTGCCATAAGTTATCTTAAAGATGCTTTGAAGGAAACGCCCGATGATGAGTCTTTGCAACAAAGGCTGGATGATCTGATTGAATAGACATAGTGATGTAAACCGCATGAGACCGTGAGACCGACGTCCTGCATTTGTGACAAATGATGAATTAACCGATTAACCAGTTAACCGGATTAACCGGAAAATGTATGTGGTTCTGTATGTGGAGAACCTGCCTCTACATATTTTATAATAAATGTCGAAGAATGGTTACTAAACTTTCTTCAATCTCAGTTGCTGTAGGTATGTCTCTATAGGCCAAATCGGGCAATTCCCTTAGATAGGTGTGCTTTATAGATTGCCATAACTGGGTGAAGTCTTTAATGAGCGGTGAATCTGCAATCTCTCTGCTCTTCCATCCCTCTGGATCGTCAAAACGGGCTTGGTCTTGTGCAAAGAGGGTGGTGAAATCAGACTTGAATGACTCTCCTTCAAGATAAAATGCTGTATCCTCGTCATGTAGTAGGTAATGTAGGTCATAGAAATGGCGTATCTTGGCTGCCAATTGAGATGGGTAGTCTTTGGCTAAAGAGTAGCGTAGCAGAGAAACAAGTTTTTCTGTCAGAGTACGCCTTTTATCTAACACATTTACCTCGAAAGGTTGCATCTGGTACTCTTCAATGAGCGCATCATTTCCCGTTATCTGCAGAAAGCTTGTAAGAAAACTTTTTAGCTGGCATTTCTGATGAGGATATGGATTGGCAAAAGAATTGATTTCTACAAGTAGTTGGCCAGCATTGATGGCTCCTGTATGCCAATCGTCCACAGCACGTGGGTAGGTGTAGAATGCTTTATGATAGTGAGATCCTTTGCTTGTCAAACCAGGCCGGACAACTTCTTGCAATCCCTCTGTCATAGTTTTTGAGGTGCGCTTGATAAGGGCCTTTAGCTGGTTGCCGTTCAATGTCCATGCATCTGCTATGGCCACATCGATGTCCTCAGAGAAACGATGACCAATGCCGTATGCCTTGGTGAGGCTTGTGCCCCCTTTGAAGATAGCTCGTCCCTCAGTGTCATTCTTTGCCATTAGAGCAAGAGAACGACAAATCCAGTAGTCTTTTTCAATGAAGATACTCTTGATGCCTAATCCACCCTCTTCTTCTGGACGTGATGCTGCTTGGATGGCATCTGCAAACAGCTCTCGATTTTCATGTAGTTTCATAAGATGTTCCAGCTTCTTTTGTTGGGCAATGTGTTTTTGCTTATAGGTAGTTTATACGTGGTTACCCCATTGAGGGTCATTTTCAAATCATAGGTAGGCAGACCATTCTTCTCCAAGATTGCTCCGAGAAGTGCCCTGACATATGGCGTATAGGCTTCTGCCAACTGGCATAGTAATTTTATCTGTCCTTTTGGCATTGCTAATAATATGTTACTCAAGACTTTCACAGATTCATTTGGCGTAGTGGCAGGAATCTGACGTATCAATTTTATCGCATCAAGAATACGTAAAAGAGGGATGCTCTCTTCTGTGATGGGATTGGGTTGCACCAAGAATGAGATCTTTGTCTCTCCTCTGAATGTTGAGCGGCGGTAACGATTCACGCCAATTGTTATGGCAGAAGTGATTTGTGTGGTCAGCCCCATAGAGGCAAAGGCAGATGTGCCAGTGATGTAACCTATGGTTTTCCCGTTCTTTATGAATAAGTCTTTCATAATCTCGGATGGAGTAGGCTTCAAAGTACCGAATAGGGTTTTCTTTGGCTTATAATACTTGCCTTTTGAAACTCTCTGAAGTTCGCCAATGGCAACTTTTCGATTGAGTGACCTAACAAGAGATGCTTGGTATTGGGGAGCAATACCAAAGTCGCTTGCTGTGAGCACTATTCCGTAATTTACTGCTGCCAAGCGTTCTTTTATTTGGGTCGCAATAATCATTTAGTCTATATTTAGATGGTGCAAATGTAACTAATTGTCTTGTTATTGCAATAAAAAACGAGACAAAAATTGTAAATTGATGGCTTTATTTGGCATTATTAACAATTAGCAGGTACTAGTTCTAAACCTCATGAGACCGTGAGACCTGAGACCGTGAGACCGACTTCCTGCATTTGTGACAAATGATGAATTAACCGATTAACCGATTAACCGAGTACGTTGTTCCTCCGTTGTTCTTCCGTTGTTCCTCCGTTGTGACTCCGCTTTTGTTTCACAGAGATAGCAGATGTTCCACGGAGGAAGAACTTCCCACATTACATTTTTTAACAAACAAGAATGCAGTAAAAGGGTGAAAAATGGCATTTTCATAGTAGAAAAGGCTTCGATTTATGACATTTTGAATAATTTAACGGCAAGAATGGGAAAAACTTTTTGATAGGAAATTAAAAAGTTGCATCTTTGCAGTCATATTTTATGATTTCGGAAATGAAGGTACAATTCAGACATATATTATGGCTCTTGCTGCTGGTGATATTTTCTGACGCACTGAGCGCTCAGAACAATACCAACTCCCCCTATACGCGCTATGGATATGGAGCACTGGCAGATCCCATCTCGTCGAACAGCAGGGCGATGGGTGGCATGGGTATCGGCCTCAGAGACAGATACCACGTGAACATAGCAAACCCTGCCAGCTATACAGCGATGGACTCACTGACATTCCTCTTCGATGGTGGAGTGACGTTGCAGAATACCAACGTCAGTGACGGTACCTATAAGCTGAATGCAAAGAATACCAGCGTGAACTACTTTGCCATGCAGTTCAGACTGGGTAAGCATACGGCCATGAGCATTGGCATGAATCCTTACTCTAACGTGGGATACAGCCTGAGTCAGGTGTACGATGACCCTACAGTGGCCGACAATTATAGCTCTTTGACTTTCTCGGGTGACGGAGGTTTACACCAACTTTATGCAGGTTTAGGTATTAATTTTGTGAAAAATCTGTCAATTGGTGCAAATTTTTCGTATATTTGGGGCGATATTACGCATCAGGCCGTTCAGGCGTTCCCTCGGAACTCTTATGCATTGGCTATCACAAACACCGAAAACGTGGATGTGCGTAGTTTCAAATACGACTTCGGTCTGCAGTATGTGCACCGCATCAACAGCAGGAATTCTGTAGTGATAGGTGCCGTGTTTGCACCGAAGCAGAAACTGCATAACGATGCTTACGAGGTAACAGCCCTCGGTGTAGATGGATCGGTGTCTGAGGCTGTCACGGCCAGAGATACGACAATGACCTGCGAGATTCCCACCACGGTAGGCTTTGGCGCTACCTATGTGTATGATGAAAGATTCACGGTGGGTTTCGACGTCCTCTATCAGCAGTGGAGCAAGGTGAATTTCATGAATGGAAAAGACCTCTTCTGCGACAGGGCAAAGATCTCTATCGGTGCAGAATATCTGCCAGCGCTCTATGGAAGCGGCTTCCTGAACCATGTAAAGTATAGGGCTGGAGCTTACTACTCCCTGCCTTACTATAAGCTGGAGGGAAGCAGAGCGGCGAAGGAATATGGCGTGAGTGTGGGTGTGGGAATGCCCGTGGCGCGCAGCAATTCCATCATCAACGTTTCCGGACAGTTTATCCGTCTGCAGGGACAGGGTGCTTCCAGCTTAAGCGAGAACGTCTTCCAGGTGACGGTGGGACTCACGTTCAATGAGACTTGGTTCTTCAAACGTAAGGTCAACTAAGCTCTGCTGGGCGTACTACTTGATTGAGAATATTACTTGAGAGATACAATATAACAATAACTTAAAATTGAATACAATGAAAATGAGAATGTTTTTCCTTGGTCTGCTCCTCACCGCAGGAGTGACTGGCGCTTTCGCTCAGAGCGATCAGTGCAACACTAACAGTAGCATCGCTCGTGCTGCTGCTAATTCAGGCAACTATCAGGACGCTTATGAACCAAACATGACCGTGCTGAAAGACTGCCCAACTCTGAGATATTATCACTACACCGATGGTATCAAGATCTTGAAGGCTTTCTTGGCTGACAAGAATTCTGCAGACTATGACAAGTACTTCCAGGAATTGATGGATCTGCGCGATGCTCAGATGAAGTATGCTCCTGAGTTTGCAACCCGTCAGCGTGGTGTGCCTTCACCTGCACGTCTGCTGGCTGAGAAGGCTGGTGACTATTTGGAGTTTTCCAAGAACCCAGACATCAAGCAGGCTTACCAGTGGTATAAGGAGTCTGTAGAGGCTGAGAAGACTGCTTCTCGTGCAACTGCCATCCTGGCTTATGTGCAGATGTCTAAGGAGTTGGTTAAGGCCGACAAGAACTTCGCTGACACATTCTTCTCTGACTATCTGGCTGCTACCAAGCTGGCTGAGGAAGCTGCTAACAACGCTGCCGATGAGGACGCAAAGAAGAACTGGGATGCTGTGAAGGAGAACCTCGTAGCTGAGTTCATCAATAGCGGTGTGGCTGACTGCGAGTCTCTGCAGAATATCTATGGTCCACGTGTGGAGGATAACAAGAACAACCGGGAGTTCTTGGTAAACACCATCTCTATCCTGAGTATGATGGGTTGCCGTGAGAGCCAGGTTTACACTGACGCTTCTTTCTACATGTACCAGATCGAGCCAACAGCTGAGGCTGCTGTAGGTGTGGCTTACCGCTACTACAAGAACGGTGACTACGATGAGGCTGTGAAGTATTTCGATGAGGCTATCGGTATGGAAGACGACGACGCTAAGAAGGCTGAGATGGCTTACGCTGCCGCTGCTGCTCTGCTGAACGGCAAGAAACTGGCACAGGCTCGTAACTATTGCAACCGCGCCATCAACTTCAAGAGCGACTTCGGTCAGCCTTACATCCTGATTGCTATGGCATACGCTCAGAGCCCTAACTGGACTGATGATGGCGCTATGAACCGTCTGACTTACTCTCTCTGCATCGATAAGCTGCAGCGCGCTATCTCTGTGGATCCAAGCTGCGAGGAGCAGGCACGTCAGCTCATCCGTCAGTATTCTGGTTACCTGCCATCTTCAGAGGATCTGTTCATGCAAGGCGTGAAGGCTGGTGAGCGCGTCACTATCGGTGGCTGGATTGGTGAGTCAACAACTGTACGCACCAGATAACTATGATTGATACGGCATACGTCGCATTAAATAGAATCTTAGGCATAACCATTGCATGCACTGCAGTGGTTATGCTTCTTTTATTTACCTCATGCTCAAGGGGCGGGAAAATATTCGGTGAAGCTGTCACGGAAAGGGATTCACTCCCCGTACTTGCCACTTATGATGTGAATACGCTGATATCAGACTCTGGTCTGATACGCTACCGCATTGTGGCAGATGAATGGCTGGTATTCGACCGTAAGAAACCTTCGTACTGGAGTTTCGAGAAGGGTGTCTATCTGGAGAAGTTCGACGAGAATCATGTGGTGGACGCAGATATCAAGGCAGACACCGCTTATTATTATGATAATGACCGACTCTGGGAGCTGAGGGGCAACGTAGCCATCAAAAACCTGAAGGGAGAGCGCTTCAATACAGAACTGCTCTTCTGGGACGAGAAAACACAAAAAGTCTATTCTGACAAATTCATACGCATAGAGCAACTGGACAAGATTGTGACAGGGAAGGGCTTTGAGTCCAACCAGTCGATGACCGAATACACCATCTTCCGTCCAGGAGGCGTGTTCTACATTGAAGAATCTGAGGCGCAGACGGACTCTCTGAGCACAGAAGAGGTTGAGGTAAGCGAGGAAGGAGAAAAACCTGCGGAAGTAAAATTGGAGGAGAAGTTGCGATGACGCAGATAATCATTTACTTACTGATAGCTATGGCGCTTTCGGCCTTCTTCTCTGGCATGGAAATAGCCTTCGTGTCTGTGGACAAGCTACGCTTGGAGGTGGACAAGAAACCAGGAGTCATCTCCTCGATTCTTTCTTACTTCTTCCGCCATCCCAATGAGTTCATCTCCACCATGCTGGTGGGAAACAACATTGTGCTGGTGGTCTATGGTATGCTCATGGCACAGATCATAGAGACGCACTGGTTGGCAGGAGTCTCCATAAACCAGTTTGCCCTCTTATTGTTGGAAACGGTGGTTTCCACCTTAATTATATTAGTAACGGGAGAATTTCTGCCAAAGACGCTTTTCAAGATCAATCCCAACCTGATGATGCGCATCTTCGCCCTCCCGCTGTTTATCTGCTACATCATCCTTTATCCTATTTCCAGACTCTCGTCTGGACTCTCCTACATTTTCCTGCGTCTGTTTGGTATGGAGGTCAACAAGGAAGCATCCGACAAGGCCTTCGGGCGTGTAGATCTGGACTACTTTGTGACTTCCAGCATCGAGAATGCCGCCAATGAGGATGAACTTGACTCAGAGGTGAAGATCTTCCACAATGCCATGGACTTCTCTACCGTCAAAATACGCGATTGCATCGTGCCTCGTACAGAAATCGTAGCCGTGGATGTCCACGACTCTATGGACAAGCTCATGGGTGAGTTTATCGAGTCTGGTATCTCGAAGATCATTGTCTACGACGGCAATATAGATAATGTGGTGGGATATGTACATTCATCGGAGATGTTCCGCAACCCAACCGATTGGCACCAGAGCATCAAGAAGATTCCTATCGTGCCAGAAACCATGTCGGCCCATAAGTTGATGACTATCTTCATGCAAGAGAAAAAGTCTATTGCCGTGGTGGTAGATGAATTTGGTGGCACGGCAGGTATCGTGTCACTCGAAGACTTAGTGGAAGAAATCTTTGGCGATATAGAAGACGAGCATGACAACAACTCCTATATCTGCAAGCAGGTGGGCGAGAATGAGTATCTGCTCTCTGGACGCATGGAAATAGAGAAAGTGAATGAAACACTCAACTTAGACCTGCCAGAGTCTGACGACTATATCACGGTGGGTGGCTTGATACTCGATGCCTATCAGAGTTTCCCGAAGCTACACGATGTGGTCACAGTGGGCAGGTATGAGTTCAAAATGATAAAAATTACCGCTACAAAAATAGAAATTGTGCGTCTAAAAGTGAATGATGGGGTGGAAAAAGCAAATTTTTAGGAAATTATTAGATGTATATTGACATTTTTTGTACCTTTGTGCGCTAATTTTGAGAAATAAGAATAAAACTATACATAAAAATGGCAGCATTACAATCAATTAGATCTAAGGGTCCCCTGTTGGTAGCCACCATTGGTCTTGGCTTGTTTGCCTTCATCGCAGGTGATGCTTGGAAAGTAATCGCCCCACATCAGACTCAGAATGTGGGTGAAGTAAATGGTGAGTCAATCACAGCGCAAGAATATCAGGATTTGGTAGAAGAATATTCTGATGCAGTGAAGTTTTCTCAGGGTTTGAATGCCCTTACCGAAGACCAGACCGATGCAGTGAAAGATCAGGTCTGGAATACCTATGTAAACAACAAGCTGTTGGAGAAGGAAGCTAAGAAGCTGGGCTTGGTGGTGAGCGAAGAAGAAGTTCAGGACATCATCAATACAGGTACTTATTCATTGCTGGCCAACACTCCTTTCCGCAATCAGCAGACTGGCTTGTTCGACAAGGACCTCCTGAATATGTTCTTGGTGCAGTATTCACAGATGAATGCACAGACAGATGCCGCTACTGCAAACTACTATCAGCAAGTGTACAACTACTGGAAGTTTGTAGAGAAGAACATCCGTCAGAATCGCTTGGCAGAGAAGTATCAGGCACTTATCTCTAAGTCACTGATGTCTAACCCTGTTGAGGCTCAGGCCACTTTCGATGACCGCGTGAATGAGGCTGACCTCCTGATGGCAGCTATCCCTTATTCTTCTATCAGCGATGATGAAATCACTGTTACTGATGCTGAGTTGAAGGCTGCTTATGACCAGAAGAAGGAGCAGTATCGCCAGTATGAGGAGACTCGTAACCTGCGCTACATCGACGTTCAGGTAGTAGCAAGCGACGAAGACAGAGCCGCTCTGCAAAATGAGATGATGGAATATACAGAGCAGCTGGGGGCTGATGTGGAAGACTATACCGCATTCATCCGCTCTACTGATTCTGAATTCCCATACGTTGACCTGTTCTATACAGCCAACTCACTGCCTTCTGACGTAGTAGCTCGTCTGGATTCTGTGGCTCTGAATGAGGCCTATGGCCCTTACTATAACGCAGCTGACAACTCTCTGAATTCATTCAAGAAGTTGGCTGTTTCTACTGAGCCAGACTCTATTCAGTTCCGTCAGATTCAGGTGACTGCCAACACTCAGCAGCGCACTGCTGAACTGGCTGACAGTATCTTCAATGCTATCAAGGGTGGCGCAAGCTTCACTGAGATCGCAGAGAAGTATGGTCAGACAGGTGAGGCTACTTGGATCAGCTCTGCCAACTATGAAGGCGCTCAGATCGATGGCGACAACCTGCAGTACATCAAGTCTATCGTTTCTCTGCCAAAGAACCAGCTCACTAAACTGGTGCTGAATCAGGCAAACATCATTATGGAAGTGACAGACCGCAAGGCTATGACTCCTAAGTACAAGGTGGCTGTAGTGAAGCGTCCTATCGAGTTCAGCAAGGAAACTTATACCAAGGCATACAATGACTTCAGCCAGTTCGTTGCAACTAACAACACACTGGAGAAGATGGTTGAGAATGCCGAGGAAGCTGGCTACCGTCTCTATACCGCTAACGATATGTACAGCTATCAGCACAATATCGGTGGCATCAGAGGTTCCAGAGAGGCTCTGAAGTGGGCTTTCGGTGCTAAGGGTGGTGAGGCTTCTGGCCTTTACGAGTGTGGTGACAGTGACCACTTGATGATGGTGGCTGTTTCTGGTATCGTACGCAAGGGCTATCGTCCTCAGGTATTGGTGAATGACGAGCTCCGTCAGGAACTGATCCGCGACAAGAAGGCTGAGAAGATCATCGCTGACATCAAGGCCGCTGGTGCTACTTCTATCGATCAGGTGAAGGGTATGGCTAATGCCGTGGCTGACTCAGTGAAGCACGTGACCTTCGCTGCTCCTGCTTACATCACTGCACTGCGCTCTACAGAGCCTATCGTAAGCGCTTTCGCAGCAGCTAGCCAGCAGGGCCAGGTAAGTGCTCCTCTGAAGGGCGAGAGCGGTGTTATTGTGCTCCAGCCTTATGCTACAAGCAAGGTAAACGATACCTTCGATGCAGCTACTGAGGAGTCAAGAACAGTGAACACCAACATCAATGTGGTGAGCAGCCAGTTTGTAAACGACCTTTATTTGAAGGGTAAGGTAACAGACAACCGTTACCTCTACTTCTAATAAGATACAAGACATCGAAAAAGGGGGCCGTCCGAAGGTGCAAGTCGGACGGCCTTTTTTGTCAAACCCTTTTGTTTTAGATGATGGAATCACAGTTCAAGGAACCATTGTTGGGCAAGACATTGGAGGAGCTGCAGCAAATAGTGAAGCTGCTTGACATGCCTGCCTTCACAGCCAAGCAGATAGCTTCCTGGCTCTATGTGAAGCGTGTACGCTCTCTGGATGAAATGACCAACCTCTCGTTGAAGAACCGTAGCTTGCTCAGCGAGTCGTATGAGGTGGGGGCTTCAGATCCTGTAGAGGCCATGCGCTCTGTAGATGGCACGGTGAAGTACCTCTATGCTGCCGGACCTGGGCACTATGTGGAGACAGTCTATATCCCTGATGAGGACAGGGCTACCCTCTGTGTGTCTTCTCAGGTGGGCTGTAAGATGAACTGCAAGTTCTGCATGACAGGCAAACAGGGATTCAAGGCGAGCCTTACGCCTGCACAGATCATCAACCAGATCAATTCCCTGCCAGAATATGAGAAGCTGACCAACATCGTCATGATGGGTATGGGGGAGCCGCTTGATAATATTGATGCCGTCTTGAAGGCACTTCAGATAATGACAGCCCCTTGGGGCTATGCCTGGAGTCCGAAGCGCATCACCCTGTCGTCTGTAGGACTGGCCAAGGGCCTGAAGCGTTTCTTGGATGAGTCCGACTGCCACCTGGCCATCAGCCTGCATTCGCCTATTCCTGCACAAAGACGCGAGCTGATGCCTGCAGAGAAAGCTTTCTCTATCCGTGACGCGGTGACCTTGCTGCGCGACTATGATTTCAGCAAGCAGCGTCGCCTGTCCTTTGAGTATATCCTCTTCAAGGGCGTCAACGATTCTGAACTGTATGCCAAGGAGATGCTGAAGTTGCTGCGTGGTTTGGATTGTCGCATCAACCTGATACGCTTCCATGCCATTCCTGGTGTAGATTTAGAAGGCGTAAGCATGGAAGAGATGGTGCGTTTCCGTGATTATCTCACGTCGCACGGGCTTTTCTCAACCATCAGAGCCTCACGAGGCGAAGACATCTTTGCAGCCTGCGGAATGCTCTCAACGGCTAAGCAAGAGGGATTTAACGTAGATTTAACATAGAACATTTGGGGTTCGTGGCATTTCTTCGTAGATTTGTTGCACCTAATTATATAATATGTTGAGCTTATGAAAAGATATGTATATTATTTCAGTATGATGTTGATGGTGTTGTTGGCAGTCTCTGCATGCAACCGCTCTAATAGTCGTCCTCGCAGGGGTGGTGTGAGCATCTTGACTCCTACCTCCAGCGGAAGTGCCTATGAGTTGCTTGTGGTGGTTGACGATGACCTCTGGGAACGTCCTGCTGGTCGTGCTCTGTTCAACGTGCTCGATTCTGACGTACCAGGTCTTCCACAGCCAGAGCGCTCTTTCCGCATCATGCATACAGCCCCACGCAACTATGATGCCACCATGAAGCTGGTGCGCAACATTATCGTGGTGGACATCAAGAATACCTACACGCAAGGCAAATTCCGCTACTCCAAGGATGTCTATTCCTATCCGCAGGCTATCCTGAACATCCAGGCACCTGACGAGGAGACCTTTGAGGAGTTCGTCAGCCAGAATAAACAACGAATCATCGATGTGTTCAACCATGCAGAGATGAACCGTCAGATTGATGTGCTGCGCTATGAGCACAGTGACTACATCGGCACTCAGGTAAAGAGTATGTTCGACTGCGATGTATGGGTGTCTGGAGAATTGCGCTCCACCAAGCAGGGAGAGGACTTCTTCTGGGCAGGTACCAATACCGCTACCAATGATCGTAACTACGTGATCTACTCATACCCCTATACAGACACCCGCACCTTCACCAAGGAATTCTTCGTGAACAAGCGTGACTCAGTGATGAAGGCCAATATCCCAGGAGCCAAGGAGAACAGCTACATGGCTACAGACTCCCTGATGACCAACGTGACAGCCTACAACCTCAATGGAGAGTACGTCTTCGAGGCACGTGGACTCTGGCGCATGAAGGGCGACTTCATGGGTGGCCCATACGTCTCTCAAGCCCGTGTAGATCAGGCCAACCAGCGTGTGATAGTAGAAGAAATATTCGTCTATGCCCCCGATAAGAACAAGCGAAACCTCGTGAAAGGCATGGAAGCCTCACTCTATACGCTTCGCTTGCCAAACAGCAAGGCTGAATCTGAAGAGATTCCTATCGGTATGGATGACGAAGGCTCTAACTAAATATAGTAAGACATGGAAGAAGATAAGATAAGAGTAGCTATTACTCAAGGAGATATAAATGGCGTGGGATACGAAGTCATTCTGAAGGCTTTCGACAATCCCATGATGATGGACCTCTGCACCCCAGTGGTGTATGGTTCTCCGAAGGTGGCAGCCTATCATCGTAAGGCGATGGACCTGAACACCAACTTCACCATAGTGAACTCTGCAGCTGATGCTGACAATGAGAAACTGAACGTGGTGAGTTGTACGGCTGATGAAGTAAAGGTGGACTTTGGCAAGGCCGATTCTGAGGCTGCCAAGGCCGCTTCTGACGCTCTGCAGAAGGTGGTGGAAGAATACCATGACCGTCTGATAGATGTACTGGTCACAGCCCCCGTCAATCATCAGACACTCAGTTCTGATACATTCCCTTTCAGTACCCAGCACAACTATCTGGAGCAGGCCATTGGTGAGGGGAGCAAGTCGCTGGCCATCTATGTGAAAGATGATTTCCGCTTGGCCTCTGTGACAGCCAATATCCCTCTGCGTGAGGTTCCAGCTGCCTTGACACCAGAGCTGCTGAAGGAGCGTTTGGAAACCTTTGCTGCTTCACTGCGTACCGACTTTGGCATAGATGCCCCTCGCATCGCTGTGCTCTCTCTGAATCCTCGCAAGGCAGATGCCTTTGGTACAGAGGAAGAAACCTGTATCTGTCCTGTCATTAAGGAAGAAGCCAATCAAGGCATGCTTTGCTATGGACCTTTTGCTGTAGATGAATTCATGGGTAGGGAAGACTACCATCACTACGATGGCGTACTGGCCATGTATCATGATCAGGGTCTGGCCGTGTTCAACACCCTCTCACAGGAAGAAGGTGTGGTCTATACCGCAGGCCTTCCTTTGGTGCGTACAGCGCCTGTCTACGATGCTAAGTATGAGGTGGTGGGCAAAGGCATGATGGACGAGAATTCTTTCCGTCAGGCCATCTATCTGGCCCTTGACATCTACCGTCAGCGTGAGCGTGAGCGCGTGGCACATGCCAACCCCTTGCGTAAGCAGTATTACGACAAGCGTGACGACAGCGATAAGCTGAAGCAGATGAATACCAATACAGAAGACGAACTATAAACCTGAACCCGAATGATTAGACCCGAAGTAATACAACAAGTCAAACTTCACTTTGGCATTATTGGCAACAATGAAGGACTGCTGCACGGCATTGACGCTGCCTTGCAGGTGGCTCCTACCGATGCTTCTGTGCTGATAACGGGAGAGAGTGGCGTGGGAAAGGAGAGCTTTCCTAAGATCATCCACGCCTACAGCCCTCGTAAGCATGAGAGCTACATTGCCGTGAACTGCGGAGCCATTCCAGAAGGTACGATTGACTCTGAGCTTTTCGGGCATGTCAAAGGTGCCTTCACTGGCGCTATCGATGAGCGTAAGGGCTATTTTGGCGAAGCCAATGGTGGCACCATCTTCCTTGATGAGGTAGGAGAGCTTCCGCTGGCCACTCAGGCCCGCTTGCTGCGTGTGCTGGAGAGTGGTGAATATATTAAGGTGGGGTCTTCGAAGGTAGAGAAGACCAATGTACGCATTGTGGCAGCTACCAACCTGAACATGGCGCAGGCCATTGCCGATGGGCGTTTCCGCAGAGACTTGTTCTATCGTCTCAGTGTGGTGCCTATCATGCTGCCTCCTCTCCGTGAGCGTGGCAACGATGTGCTGCTGCTTTTCCGTAAGTTCGCTGCCGACTTTGCAGAGAAATACCGCATGCCTGCCATCCGCCTCACTGAAGACGGTAAGCAGTCTGTACTCAACTACTCATGGCCAGGCAATGTCCGTGAACTGAAGAATGTGGTTGAGCGCATTTCCATCCTCGAAGAAAACAGAGAGGTAGATGCCCAGATGCTGAGTCGTTACCTCAAGGAGCAGTCGCGTGAGCCTCAGTTGCCTGTGCTGGCAAGGGTAGGGGAGAAAGGTTTTGAGAATGAGCGTGAGTTCTTGATGCAGGCCTTGCTGGGTATGCGTCAGGAGATTCAGGATCTGAAGAAGCAGATAGAAGACCTGCAGCAGAAACAGCAGCAGTTGCCTCTGCAGCAGACGCTTCCAGATCAGCCATCCATGACGCTGATACATCCTACGCAGGCTGTCTCTGTGGCCAATCCACAGCTCTCTGGCTACATCACCCAGCGCACCGTCAAGGCTGTGGAGGTAGACGACGATATACAAGACACCGAAGTGGTGGAAGAAGAGAATCTCTCCCTCTCCAATGCCCTGAAAGAGAAAATCATCAAGGCCCTGGATAAGCATCATGGTCGCAGAAAGAGCGCTGCTGCCGAACTGGGCATATCAGAACGTACGCTATATAGAAAAATCAAGGATTATGGCTTGGATAAAGGCAATCATAAGAACGACGCTGCTCTGTAGTCTGCTCTTCACCATGGTCTCATGCACCGTGTCGGGCTTTGGACTTGCTCCTATCAGCTCCATCGACTATACCCGTGTGAAGACCATTCAGATAGACGACTTCGCCAACCATGCAGAATATGTGTATGGCCCGCTGGCTTCTACTTTCAACGATAAGCTGAAGGACCTCTTTATCCAGCAGACCCGCTTGCAGTTGGTGAACACTGGTGGCGATTTGGTCATCGATGGTGAGATCACTGGCTATAATCAGTACAACGAGGCCATCGATGCCAGTGGCTATTCTTCTAAGGTGAAGCTCACCCTTACCATCAGCGTGAACTATCAGAACACCACCAACGAGGAAGAGAACTTCACCAACCGCACGTTCACGGCTTTCCAGACCTACGACTCATCCCGCTTGCTCACTGATGTGCAAGACGAGCTCATCACCATCTTGGTGAAGGACATTGCAGAACAGATCTATAACTCAACGGTAGCCAACTGGTAATGATGACGCATGCAGACATAGTGGAATTGGTGGCACATCCAGAGCATCTCACTCAGGAGACGCTCTACGAGCTGCGTACGCTGGTGCCCCGCTATCCCTATTTCGAGACCTTGCGCCTGCTCTACCTGCAGAACCTCTATCTGCTGCACGATGCCAGCTTCGGAGAAGAGCTGCGTAAGAATGCGCCCTACATCACAGACCGTCGTCGTCTTTTCCTGCATATAGAAGGTGAAACACCACTGATAGCTCCGCAGCTGACTGCGCCAGAGGTTAAAGACGAAGCCGTGCAGCCCGTAGAAGACCGCACCCTGACGCTCATCAACAGCTTCTTGCAGAGTCTGCCTGCACAGGAGGTCAGTCCTGTGCAGCAGTTGGACTACACTTCCGACTATGCCGCCTACCTATTGGCAGAAGAAACCCCACAGGAATCTACCTCTACTGCAGCCCCAGAACCCGTTGAGAACCCTGCAGAGCCAGCCACTCCGGATGCCGTTCCAGACGATTTAGACGACAGTTATTTCACCGAAACACTGGCCAAAATCTACATCCGTCAGCAAAGATATGAGAAGGCACTTGAAATTATTAGGAAATTAAACTTGAAATATCCAAAAAAAAATGCTTACTTTGCAGACCAAATACGATTTTTAGAGAAACTTATTATTAACGATAAATCAAATAAATTATAAAATGTATTTACTTTTAGTGATTTTAATGCTGATTGCATCTATTCTGATGTGTGGCATTGTATTGATTCAGAATTCCAAAGGTGGTGGTTTGGCATCAGGTTTTTCTTCCTCAAACGCCGTTCTGGGTGTACGTAAGACTACAGACTTCCTGGAGAAGGCCACTTGGACCCTGGCAGGTGTGATGGTAGTATGCAGCATCTTGTCTGCTTATGCCCTGACTTATGGTGGTGGTTCTTCTCAAGACACTATCATGCAGCAGGCCGTAGAGCAGCAGAGCACCAACCCATACAACATGCCTGTTGGTACCACAGCACCTGCTGAGGCAGCTACGCCTGCCACTCCTGCAGATGCAGCTACTCCAGCCGAGTAATCAGACACTGATATTGGAGAGAGAGAAAAGTGGGGCATGCCTATGTTTTTTCATAGGTATGCCTTACTTTTTTATGATGTTTTTGATGTGTTCTCTTTTGTTTCCTTTTATATTACACAAAAAAATACCCTTTAAAAATAAGAGCGCATGATCTATATGATATTTTGATGAATATTTTCTCGCAATTTTACACTACCAATACACATCATTATCGTTTGTTCTTAACTACTTTTGTATCCGAGAACGGAACTATATTGTTTAATTTAAAACTTACAAAAGATGAAAAAGTACATGTTATTATTTGCGCTTATGCTGATTGGTATTGGTGTAAGTAGTTGCTTAAACGATGCGAGTAATGATGCATCAGATGAAGCATTGAGCTTGGTAGCTCCCAATGGAGAAAAGATTGCTGAGTCAATAGATGAAGTCAGATGGGTAGCTAATGACATTATCAAGGTTTCTTATGGGGAAGAAAAGCCATTTACCATTACAGGCATTGAATATTATCCTGCAGAGGATGGCTATATCACTCTTGTTAATTATGTAATGAGTGGAGGTGTATCTTCTAACTTTGTCATGTCAAATAGTGTAGGACTGATTACATCTACAAAAATGGATAAGCTATATGCAGTTAATTTTTCAGCGGAGGATATCAGGCAAACAAAATTTGGGGATTACGATGCTGTTGTCTTTGGCTCTGATAGAGCTCAGACCAGATTAGATCCTGTCATTATAGGCAATACCATCTATTTTTGTGAATCTGCTAGTAATTGTGGGCCATGTATGGTTGAAGTTATCCCCAATGGAAATTATACTCAGGTAACATGCAGGGGCTGTGATGATTGCAAGCTTTCTTCTATGATTTTTAACAAATAATCTTTCTTTTAACTCTGTGAGGGTGTGCCAAAAAAGGCACATCCTTTTTCTGACTTGAACTTTTTTGCTATTTTTGCATTTGTATGACAAAAAGATTAAAGGAATGGACGATATAATTCAAACCAACAAGGATACAATAATCCAGACTGCTTGGGGGCATATGAAGATAGTCAATTATAAGCTTCAAGAAAATGGTGCTATTACTGGAGATTCCCTGTATGTGGTCACTATTGAGCAAGGACATTCTAACGACAGACAGATAGGGCTTTATAGTTATGTTTCTTTCTTATTGTCGGCACTACTGTTGATGATGGTCGTATATATGTTTATAAAGAGCAAAAGGAGGGTCTCTGTTCTGAAGTCTCAGATTGAAACCATCAAACAAGCTATGCAGGATCAAGCAGAGGAGAGAGACAATGAACGTAGAAAGATGTTTTCTATCTATATTACCAATACGCCTGTATATGAGAAAATACAGTCATTGATAAAAGCGCACATAGACGATATCCCAACAGGTGAGCTGCTCCAAGAGGCTGCTTGGGAGGATCTTAAAAACGAAATGAATAAATTGGATGACAATTTCTGTGTGAGACTTAAAAAAGATTTTACTCTTCTTAAGCCTGAGGATATTAAATACTGCTGCCTGTTTAAGCTTGGCTTAAAGGCCTCTGAAATTGCCTGCTTGATGGGAAGAACTCCAAATATGATCCATAAACGTCGCAAACTTATTTCTGAACGATTAGGCATCAGCAAGACATCTTTTACTCTAGAAGACTTCCTCCGCTCTTTTTAGAATTGGAGAGAGAAAAGTGGGGCATGCCTATGTTTTTTCATAGGTATGCCTTACTTTTTTTACCAAAACTAAGGCCTGTTTTCAGTAACGCTTTGTGTTTCTGCGGAAATATCCAGTGTTATAAGGTGTAATAGTGTAGTGTTTTTACGGTAATAGTGGACATTTCTGTGAAAAAACCTTGCATTTCTTGAGTAAATATTTGAAATCTCTCTGTAAAACTCTATTTTTGTAACAAAGTTAGGCTTTGTGGAGATATGAAAAACATTCTTCCGCTTATTGTACTTGTCTCTTTGCTGCTAGTATGTTCTTGCCAGCACAGACAGAGCTATCCGCCCCAGTTTCTGGTGGCAGATAGCTTGGCCTCTGTGCAGCCAGATAGTGCCCTTGCATTGCTGGAAACCCTGAAAGCCGACAGCCTTCGGTGGGACAAAGCCACGCAGATGTACCATAGCCTGCTCACCATTAAGGCTCAGGACAAAGCCTATATTTCTCAAACCTCTGACAGCCTCATGCTCTCAGTGTTGCACTATTATGAGCATGGAGGCGATAAGCGCCTGCTTCCTGAAGCCTACTACTATATGGGCAGTACCTATCGTGATATGAATGATGCACCTCGTGCTTTGGAGTATTACCAAAAAGCATTAGAGGTATTGCCAGAAGGAGCCTCACCTTTGCGCAGATATGTAAATAACCAGATGGGATGGTTATTCTATAGACAATATCTGTACGATGAGGCTCTGGCTTGTTATCAGAGGTCTTTTAGTAATGATTCTCTTCTTAACGATAAGCGAGAGATGGCCAGTGATTTGAATAATATAGCTTACATTTATAGGTGTTATGACGACTATGCTACATCACTCAGCATTTATGAGCATGCAAGATCGTTGGTGGAAGCATCTGATAGATTTGCATTGGCGGAAATCGACACTCAGATAGCAGGGCTTTATTTATCTTTAGGAAAAACAGAAGATGCTATGCGTTATATCAGCCTCCCACTACAGAATCTTTCACGTGCCAATGTCAGTAGCATTTATTCTATTGCAGCTAAAGTTTATCTGAAAGCAGGCAGGCAAGATTCTGCATTCTTTTATTTGAATAAGTTGTTGGACGAAGGGAACATCTATGGACGTCGCATGGCTTATGAAAACTTAGGAACAATAGCCTTGGATAACAACCGAAAGGAAGAAGCTGTTCTGTATATCCAAAAGTTCAGAATATTGTCAGATTCTATTCAGGAGCTGAATGCTGTAGAGAGTATTGCTCAAATGAAGTCTCTTTTCGACTACCAGAAAGCCATAGAAGAGCGTGAAGTCATCAGTCAACGCTATACCACAAATCTTAAGATTATCTTTATTCTCTCATTAGCCTTCATTCTCTTATCTTTTGCAGTAGTTTTGTCAAATATGCGGATGAAGCAGCATCGCAAGTTGATGCTAGACAAGCTTAATGAGTTGGAACAGTCACAACAGATTGATAATGAAAAAGCCGCCCGCTCTATATCTGAGAAAAATGAGAGAATCGAAGAATTGGAAAAGGAACTGGAAAATATTGGCAACACCAATAGGGAGTTTGTAAGCTATATAAAGCAGAAAAAAGCCGATATCCATCAGCAAGTGGAGGAAACCGAAAGGAAACTCCAATATAAAGAACAGACAGATGCTAAGCTGAAAGAATCACGCATATATAGCCACCTTATTTATCTTATCAACAATAAGAAAAAACTTAGTGTGACAGGATTTAAGGAGTTAATAGAGACTTATCAGGAAATAGCTCCTGAGTTTATGGAGAAGCTTTTAAGCCTTTGCATCATGAATGATCTGGAAATAGAAGTGACGCTTCTGAGACGTTTGGGCATCTCTCCTAATGACATCGCTCTTTTGACGAGTTACAGCAAGCAGCACGTCTCTGGCATCCGTAAAGCTTTATTTAAGAGAGCCAAAGGCATTGACGGGGAACCTTCCCAATGGGATGAATTAATTTCTTTCTTGTAGTTAGAAAGTATCTTATTATCATAAATTTTTATCTATCCTCTGAACTGTATACTGTACTGGTGCTAAGGTTATTGTACTCAGAGCCGTACTGAAAAAGATACAATCTTTTACTTTATTATTTATATTAGCGACAAAATTTTAAATTCTTTTTTATATGAGAAAGTTTTTTTTTACTCTATTCACTGCATTTTTTGCATTGACTATGTGGGCTGTAGAGATTCCTGTATATTTACAGGACAACCCTCCAGAGGAACCAAGCGGTCCTCATCGTTCCCCAGCATTGCTTCCCTCTGTCACTTACGAGGACAATGAAGTGTATGTCTATGCTCCTTATGCAATCGAGAGCATGGAAGTAGTTATTTATGATGTGGCAGGTGAGGCCATTTATACCTACACCTCTGCGATGATCTCAGGCAAGAATACCATCATCTTGCCTTCCTCTGTTAGCGAGTCCAAGTTCTGCATTGTACTGAACTTTAACGGCCATCATCTATTAGGGTATTTCTAAACCTTAAATGCTGAGAATTATTATGAATAGAAAACTGCTTGTTGTTTTTTCTTCATTTCTTTTGTTTGGCATATGCATAATCATATATGCATGTACAGACAAAGAGATTGAAGCGGAATCCGTAGAATTTGCCACTACAAGGTCTTTAGATGAATCTCTAAAGAGTAAGTATTATCACATACTGCCTGGGACAGAAGAATGGAAGTCTTTACAAACAGGACAAGAAATGTGGGACTCATGCCAATTATCAGAAGAAATGTTGAAAGATCTTTCTACAGAAGAACTGATAGAAGCTTGTATGGAATTCCCTATGGCATATGATTTTATTACTGCTGATACAGAACGAAAAGGTATAGCGTTTGCCATTGAGCAATTCAATGGGTTAACAGAACTTGCAGGCCGTGAAGATGCTGTAGGTAAATTGATAGAAGAGTATGGCAAGATGGATTTTAATGGCGAACGAATTGGTACTAGGGTAATAAATACTTCGTTCATATTGTCTATGGCCTACACTGAGCTTTTATTAGTGAATGAAAGATTCCTAAGTAAAATGAACTCAGAAGAACAGGACTTTCTTCAATCTATAGCTGAAGAGAAATATATGATGAAGCTGGAGCACCCTGATTACTTTGGTTTGAGGAGCATAGAACACTCTTTGGTAATCTGTGCAGAATTGGCTCTTGCACGAGGTAAATCATTAAGTGAAGAAGATTCAGATCTTTTACATGGATTTGTCAACTTTTATCAAATGTGGGATCCAACAGAAATTGAACGTATATCTATGCTTCTTTTTGAATAATAAGGAATTTAAGATTATGAAAAAGTATTTTAAGATTATGAAAAAGTATTTATATATAGCAGCGTTTGTAGTTTTATTTACTGCATGCAATAGTGAAGAACCATCTTTCAACACCATTTCTGTGGCATCAACACGTACAGAGCATGGTATGTATGAAGAATGTACTAATTTAGTACCTCCAGTCGATGCTTATATCTATCCTGCCTATCCTGGTACAGACGCATGGGCTGAGTTCCATTCACATTATGAGTCGATGGATGAGATAATACAAGCTCTTCTACCCTCTAATGAGCTGGCTAAACAGCTTTCAACAGAAAGCCTGATACATGCATATATAGATTTTCCATTCAGTGTAGGATTTACCCAATTCCAGAAGGACATCATTGATTATCAGTTCATGGAATATAGTATATGCAGGGAACTGAAACAAAGAGAGGATACGCCTTCAGTCCTGATAGAGATGTATGAGCGCCTGCAATTGAAAGGCTGTGTTCAAGGAACTGCAGTTCATACAGCGCTATTGCGAATCATAGCAGTTCCTGAAATAGCTAACAAGATGAATGAACAGCAGACCAAGACGTTTGTTGGAATGGTTTTAGCTAAGCTTAAAGTTTGTAAAGACTCTTATGATACAAATACTTATTTGACGAATAAGCTTTATTCGGCTTTTATTTTGGGACGTATCATGAAATCTGCAAATTTTGCCCCTTTGATAGATGCAATGAAGGTTGATTCAAATATGACCACGTTCGTTAATATATGGAATAATCCTATGGAGATAGAATCAGAATCAGTGGATAATATTATAAATTTTGCCGAACAATTTATATCTGATGAGCTATGATACTAAAACGTGATTAATAATAATTATTCTCTCCGTTTTGGTGTTGTCTATTGGAGTACTAAGCAATGCGAGCACTGTTTATATTACTTCAGAGAATAATATTACATGTGCTGTCAGTGCAAATCCTATAACGCTTCACACTCCAAATGGTTCTAGTGTAACCGCATATGTATATACAGAAGGCTGGACTTCTGTTGGGAAAAACAGTATTAAGAATTATTGGCGCACCCGGATTTTTCCGTGGCAACCCACACAGACCCGCATGACCGCATAAAC
>CALAEY010000115.1 GCA_937891085.1 uncultured Prevotellaceae bacterium
ATGTATCACGCCGTTCCAACATTCGTTGTGCATATTCTGCAGAAATTGCAAAGGGTTTGTTAGTGAACTTCATCTCGCAGAGGTTAATGGTTTTATCACCACGGTCAATAATCAGGTCTATCTGAGCGCCCTTATGCTCTTCGCCATCCTTACCAATATATGGCTTACACGACCATGAACATACATTTGTCAAGACACCACTGATGCCCAACTTATGCTTGATTTGAGGAATATGATGCAGGCAAACCTGTTCAAAAGCGTAACCCTCCCAACTGGAAATATCCTGCCCCAGATGACTCCAATAGTGTTCGTCACCTCCATGATAGTTCTTTACGAAACGGAGGTAAAACAAAGAATAGAGGTCTGTAAGCTGATACATCATGTCACGTTCTGATTTTCCGAATGAATTATAACTACGGATAAAGTCGCAATTACATAAATCATCGAGAACATCGGAAAAATAGCCGTTATCTTCAACTCCTATGTCCCGGATCAGTTCCTGTCTTGTCATTCCTTTCATCTGCTTCGAAAGCACTTCAACAACACGACGATAGAGACGGGACTCCTTAAAAAGAGACTTATAGAGGAAATTATACTCTTTTTGGAGTGGTGCATTCTCTGAGAAAAACAACGCATCTAAGTTCTGAGCAACACTCAGACTTCGACTCATCAGATCAAGATAATATGGTGTTCCACCAACTGCCATGTAGGTTTCTATAATATGCTGGCGCGATAAATCAAAGCCTCGCAACTTCAGGAACTCCTCTGTCTCACTGAGATTGAATGGACGCAGATAGATTTGCTTCGTCACCCGATTGTGCAGTCCACCCTTATCGCCAAGCAACTTGTTTGTCATCCAGGTCGTTGCCGATCCACAAACAATTAGTTTGATATTGTCATGTTTCGAAGCCCAGCCATTCCAAAACAAGTCAAAAGCTTTAAGGAAACGCGAACGGGGGGTATCAAGCCATGGGAGTTCGTCAATGAAAATATCTATACGTTCTTTGTCAAGCAAAGTCTCTATATACTCACGAAGCATAAAGAACGCCTCCATCCAATCCTTGGGAACCTTGTACCTCTTTTTTGCATAGATGCCAAGTTGGGTCGCAAAGTTGGTCAGTTGTTCTTTACGAGTAGCTTCGTAGATACCAGTAGTATAGAAATCATATTTTGCATCAAACGTCTTATCAATGAGAAATGTTTTGCCGATACGCCTACGTCCGTAAACAGCAACTAACTCAGCCTTGGGAGAACTGAGAATTTCATGCAGGAAGGCCATTTCTTGATGCCTGCCCACTATGATGTTTTTATTTTCCATATTCGATATGCTCATTTTTGGTGCTAAGATAGCATTTTTTATTGAGACTCGAAACAAATAGTGCGTTATTTTACTGCGGTAATCCACTTTTTTTTTGCGTTACCGCAGTATTATAGAGCTTTTCCGTTGTAAATCCATACCAGAAAACAGCATCTATCAGACATCATAGCTGCTGTTCTTTTGCTGTCACCGTTGCACTTGCTCCGACTACACCACACCCCAAAAAGCAAGCGGGAACTTCACAGCTCCCACTTGCCGAATGCATTATAATAACATCGTTGTCATTGATGATTTGTGTCAGTCTATTGTTATATATTAACTGTCATAGCATAAATCTTACCAAAGTATCTGATGTAGAGATATAGACCTACATTAGCATGAGTATTGGTATAATTAAGACTTCCAGTTACATCCTTGAAGTAGATATTAACTATGCCGTTGGTTGGATACTGCTTCACACTGTAAGTGTACCAATAATCCCAATACCCAGATCCTTTAGTTGTGCTATACGGTTGATACCACCAGTTATCCATATTAGCTGTAGCATAAGAAGAAACCTGCGTATATGCCGTAGACTCAAATGCAGAAGCATCAAACAAGTTGTATGAGAGACCAGTACCAGTGTCAGTATAGGTAGAGGTCGACTCCACAGACACGCCAAATGAGCCATAAGCCTCGATAGTGCCATTTGTACTCCAAGCCTTCAAAGTGCTGGTAGTAAACTTCACGTCGATAGGATACAAGCCTTCCGGATACATTGGGTCACCGAGAGTATCTGCCGTCAATGGTGGAATCTGGAAACTTAGTTTGTAGTCACCATTAGATTCTTTTGTCAATGTAGGATCTGTCAAGAACTTGAACTGGTCTATCACATACACATGGATATAACGCCTCAGAACACTATTTGTACCGTCGGCATATTCCACAACCAGCCAGTCATTCTGCAAATCACTTGGAGGTGCGCTAACTGTCACGGGTATAGTGAACATTCCATCAGTATTTTTGGTCACTGGAGTATCTTGTAATTGAACAAATTCTTCTATACCTCCTTCGGTTGTTCCTGGGTAGGTACCTTTTTCCCAATAGACCTTAACCTCACCAGCTGCTACACCCGCATCTGACAGGTCGCTGTTCTTGATGATTACAAACTGCATATTATTATTGGTGTCACCCGAATCTGTTGCCCTGTTAAACACGATAGAAGTGGTCTCCGTGGGCAGTTTGATCTGCAATGAATTGGCATCATTATTGATATCAGTAAGACTTCTACTCACTTCCACATCTCCATTAGCATATAAAGTGCCATTGATGGCATCTCCCAGCGTATCATAACTAAGATCCAAGTCAAGGCTGGTTACGGTTAGCTGATAGGTGTAATTCCTGATGATAGGAATATACGTTTCGTCGAGAGCTTTCACCAGAGTGACAAAGTATTTGGTATCTGAGCTACCTCCACTAGTGTACTTCACTTTCAGAATCACTTTTACCACTTGCTTCATCAGGCCGTCCTTGACGTTATTGTCATCAAAGAGATATTGAGGGATGATGTCCGCCTCGAAAAGATCATCATCATTGATGATGGTGTAGCGCTCACTGTCATTGGCATTGCATAATGCATTAGAAACAGTCTTCGCCTGACTCTCAGGAGTACTGCCGTTAGTGTTATTTCTGGTATAGTCATCCCACTCGGCTGGTTTAGGAGCTATATAGCCACTTTCATGGCCGTTGTGTATACGCCAGGTGACTTCGGTAACTGTACACCCTTTTATAATTTCAGTTTTATCACTATTGACGCTCAGCTTGATTTTAGCACGGTCTCTTATCATTAAGACTGTGTTCCCCGATGATGTATCATCGCCTTTCAGCCATGCGCTCATCTCAGCCGCTGTACCAAGTTTCTTGTAGCCCCAATAGCAGATGGCCTTATGGCTGTATAGGGTAGAGAGAGCATCCGATTGCATCACATCAGCCTCTGGAGTACCATTGGTGAAATCCAAAGGAATGCTAAGCTCGCGGTTAGCTATGAAGTGTATGCGTGCGGTGCCTTGAGGTACGGTACCAGTAATCTCTCCTTCAAAACCTGTTGTGCCCAACTCGGCATCACGAATACCCAAGTACAAGCCGCTGGCATCGAAGCAAAGCAACTGCATGGATTGTACGCCTTTTTCATCTGTGCCATCTTCGCCATAGACTACGCTACGAGTGACAGGTTCTTGCAACTGCAGACTGAAATTGATGCTATAAGATACATCATCAGCAGACTGCTGCGGCTGAAAAACCTCAAAGCTATCTTCACTGCAGGCACAGAATGACAATGCCAGACAGGCTATTCCTAATATTTTAGTAATGTATTTCATAACATTAAAAATTAATTCTTAGCTTGATACTTCGCTTTAATTACTTCAAACTTATTCAAGTTCTCAATTTCATCTGCACTCAGGTCACGGATACAGCGGATATAGGTGTTGTATAAATAATATCGGTTATTACCTTGATTATATCGTGTATCATCAGCATATGGATAGTAGTCACGATTAGGATTGCTATACAAAGTATTCCAATTTGGATCCCACGCACCTGTACTTTCATTCTTTCCTGTAGCAACAGCAGCTCCTTCCAATGTCCAATAAAAACTACCAGTCATGACAGGATCCATAGTATCATAACCAGCATTCTGGTAATGAAGAATAACACCGACTTCTTCTCTTGTAGGAAGACGCCACCCAGTCCAAACAGTTCCATCTGTATCTACCTCCTTATACGATCCACAATGATTAGCTGCTTCTATACCACGTTGATAATATGAATTTTGATCGTTGTTATTGCCAGGCCTTAATGGATGCTTCGATTCAGTTGCTCCCAACTGTGATGCAATCATAAATGCAGGTGATACCACATGGTCTTTTGATTGGTTATTATTCAGTACTGGCCTACCCAATACATATTGGTCACTGGTACTAGAAATTTGAATAACATACTTATACCTATTAGTCAATAGAGTATTATTCTGCCAATTGTGATTATTATTATTATTGGTATTATTTGCACTTCTAATGTATCCCCCTGTAGAATAATAATATTTAGCTCTGAACAAAGAACCATCATAACCAATACCTTGACCTCCTACATTAGTAGAAGTCCACCAATTATTATTAGTTGGGGCATTCCACCAATTAGCAGTTGTCTTTGAAGACCACAATCCTGCAGCACTTTGGATATTGTCAGTTGGGAAATGGCGGATAAGCACATCCTCGTAGTAACCATCACCAGATTTATCCTCGCCACTTTCATCCTTCAGATATACTCGCATCAAGATGTACTTAATGGCTCGGTTAGTCAAAGCAGTAGATGAGACAGTAATGGTTCCATCAGTATTATCTGCAGTAGCAGCTCCTGGGTTGTTATTAGTGATGGTCACGCCCATCTTAGCCATATCAGAAACTGACGTTACCATCTTCTTTTCATCAGAATAATACCAACCCCATACTGCATTATTAGCAGTAGGCGCAACTGCTGTTTTATTTACTGGCGTATTATTAGAGAAATCCACAGCGCTTGCAATATCTGGGAATGTGAATAGCTTATAGTCAACATAGGTATTTTTCGCGCGAGAAAAGTTAATATTGATTGTCTGAACATTATCACCACGCAGAGTATATACCTTAGGATTAACCTGCAAATAATAGTGCTGAACAGATGTTACCTTACCACTTTGTTGATCCTCGTTATCTTCATTGTTCCATGACACAACTTTATAGTAGATATCTTCTACGGTATCCACATCCTCATGTGCTTCACTACCACGGGTTGCAATAGTGGCATCAATCACATAGAGAGTGTTTCGATCAAGACTTGTCGTCTCTTTAGGGACTATAGGGATACGATAGTAATTATAGGTTGTATCTCCATTCTGAGTATAACCCACAGAAATTACCAATGAAGGAGCGGATGTAGGGTCGGTCCACACATTAGGATAAGAATAGGTAGTGATAGTAGCCTGTTTGTCATCACCAGTAAAAACTTGGTTATGGAAAATGTTAAAATCACTGTTATGTACCTCTACACCGGCTGTTGGAGCAGTTTCTGGAGTAAATACAGGAGCGCCAAAGGCAAAATTATTGAATTTCCAAGCTGGTGCACCAGTAATTTCTACTTTTTCTGTATCAGGCTTTTCTTCCCATTCTTCACCATTCTTAGTATGTGTCAGTGATTTCAGGAAATCAGCATCGAATTTAAGGTTCAGCACTATCTTTGCTGCAGCACGGTTCATTGTCACTTCAAAGACCTGTGTCTGAGAACCTGGAACAGGTGTCCATTCTTTAATGACACCATCCATCATAAACTCCTTCTCGTTTGTCAGTGCACGGCCTGTTTCGCTACTTGAATAGAGCTTATATATATCACCAGCAGGTTGATTATCTACCCATTTGAAGGTTCCATCATCATTTATGATCGCATCATCTTCATTTTCATTATAAACCAATCCTTTCAGAGTAGTCACATCATCAACATCCTGTTTCGTCAGAGGGTTATTAGCGGCCACATAGATATTATATTTCTCACCCACTTCAAGACCTTCTTGGCGCCACCTATCAGCAAGCCAGTTGTTTACTGCTTCCTGAACGGCTGCGCCTGGAGTCACGCCCTCTTCACCTACAGCAAAAGGGAGGTGATATTGTTTCAGGAAAGTGCCATCTCCAGTACTACCCGTAATATGCTCTACAAACACATCAAGTGTATTCAGGTCCTTCTCTTTCAAATCAACATCAGATCCTGTACGGGTAGAAGCAACCTTCAACTGAGACTCAGAAATAGTAGGAGCAACAGCCAATCCTTCTTTGCTGGATCCGGTCTTGATTATGTCATCTATTTCATAATCATCTTGAATACAAGCAGAGACAGCACCCATGAAAGCCAACATCATGAATGCATGACTTAGATATGATATATTTATTCTTTTTTTCATAACATCCACATATTTAGTTTTGAACAGGAGTTGGAACCAAAGGATGATTAACATCCTGATAATACATCTTCAGCACCTTTCCTTCTACATATTTGTATTCATCAGGAGCGACATAGTAAACCCAAATCTCAGAGCTGTCATCAGAATAACCTGGCAGAGAGCCATAGTTATAAGTCATCTCCTGCTTTCCAAGAACTGGGTCATTATAGTACAAGAACACCTTTGCAGATGAACCTGCTGTAGCACTAGACGTAGGCATGATGTAGAAATAAGTATATACACCTTCACCTGCGACCAAGGAAAGTGTTCCACCCGTACTATGATCATAAGAAGTCACTACGCCCACCTCATTCTTATTAGCGCGTACTATCTCAAAATCACTGTTATCAACATAGAGTTCAAATGAGGCACCAGTAACTGTAGTTGATGTCACCAACTGAATCTGTGGAGATTGCATTGGACGGCCAGCTGGATCACTCTCTGAATCTACATTAGAGGAAACGAGCATGTGGCTGGTTGCCCAATTTTTATAATTGTCAGGCGTAAGATCTCCGTCTGTGTCATAACGGTACAACCATGAGTCGAACAAACGCATGTTGGTTGATGCATCGATTGTATATTCAAGCTTTGTTGCATCAATCCAATCGGCCACAGTAGGATTGACATAGAGTTCCTTATCACCCATGATATACATATAGACGATTACTTCTTTGTTGCGCAGCAATTTGGTGGTAATGTCGCCCAAATCCTTTACGATAGTCTTATTTTCACCTCCCATCGTATAGTTTATAGTGAGTGTGAAGTTCTGGTCTTTCGTCTCACGGAGGTATGTCACATTATAAAGAGTAGCGTTCTCCGCCAGATAGTCTGAATATTGCTGGGCATTCATCTCAGAATGGTTAGCGCGAAGCAAAGTTTCTGGATCATCCACTTGTTTAATATCAGATACAGTAGAGGTATATGTCAGCGCAGAAGTTTCATAGGTTGGAATATCTTCCAACTGTGCGGTTGTGGCATTAGGCCATTCCTTATAGCTTAAGTTCTTCACATCATCATAGGCTACAGTCTCTGGGAAAACCTTCGTCGCTGTAGGAATGAGTCCTTCCTTGATGCTGATGCTGTTCATCTGGAAGTCTGTATCAAGCACACCTTCTTGCTTAGCCACGAAGAAACGGATGCGTGACACTGCACGCTGCATCACTATGCGCAGCGGATTCTGGCTGTCGCTCTTGATGTTGTCTAATGGTATATCTGTCACTATGCGTGAGATAGGCAGTCCATTGCCGTCCTCTGCTATATATTTGTCAGAGGTAGTAGGGGAGGCCTGACCGAAATAGTTGACTGTAATGAGCTGGGCTTTCAGTTGCTCCTCAGTGATAGCTGCACCATCAACTTTATCAGTCAATCCGCCTAGACCTACGCTTTCTGCATTGGCCAGTGTATAGACGTTTACCTTATTGTTTGGAATTTCTGTATAACCTTTCAGTACAGGGATACTCAGCGTCTTCCAGTAGGGCTCAGGTTCAAGTCCTGTAGGATCGTGTTTTTCAGAATCTTCCACATAGCCATAGAGTACAGTACCAGTTGACGAGCTATTCTCTGGACCGAAGACCCAGACTTTCACGGAATGAATGATGTTTTCACCGTTGACTGCCGTCACTTCATCTTCTGCTCGAGTCTGTGCAGATGACTTTGAAGGTGAGCTTGTAGTGACATACAGTTTGATGTACGACATCTCCTGCGGTGGTGCCTGAATAGGTTCCACGTCATCTATGCATCCTACTGCACATGTGGCAAGGAAGCTCAACAGCAATATGTCTTTTAATCGCTTCATATATGATATTTTTTTATTTTCTATTTCGGTGTCAAGGGTTAACCACGATAAAGTCTGGATAATAGGTACCACCTGGTGTCCATTCCAAGTTAGTGCTGACACCCACCTCGTTGTTATCCACAACGATAGTGCCGTCGCCTCTCAGTTTACCCTTGATAATCTCTAAGTTGCCTGCTTTCAAAGGCACCTTGACATAGAGCAGGTTCTCCGTGATGCTGCCACTTGGCAGAGTCACATAGACGCGCATTTCCCAATAGGTGTTCTCCCAAACATTATCATAAGGTGTACGGGTCATTGGGACATCGCGTGAAGGCATTCCGATGCCGTATTGGCAAATCAGATTGCTACCCGTGTCTGCCATGTTGATGCAGCTAACTATCGGGTTGCTATTGAATGTGAAGACGCTATCTGCTACTTGGAATCCATCTGCCAAGTCGGTGAGATAGGTCTTGATGCTCTTGGTTTCCACTCCCTGAGGGTCAATCACGATGGCTGCACCGTCGGTAGTGGTGTAGAGCGGGATGTAGTGGCTCTGTTTCAAGCCTTTTTCAAATAAATCCTTGCGGGCAGTGTAAATGCCCACCTTGTAGCTGTCTATCGTATCTGCTTTGATTTGTTCGAGCTTCACAGAACCTAAGGCGGTCTCACCAGTGAGGCTGATGTTTGGCTCGTTGGCCACATTGCTGATGGCTAAGTGGCGGTATTGCTCGATAGGCAGGTAGAAGTCATAGCTGGCCTGATCTGCATTCATGCTCATGGTCTGCTGGTAGCTACGTGCCTGATCGGTATAGAACGAGAGGTCGAGGTCACGTCCGAACTCCCGATACACGTCGGCTGTGATGATTTCACGCAGCCGCTTTCCAAGTTCCACTTCATCGGCGGTCACCAGTTCCTTCTTGATCTCATCGTCCATGTTGGTGATCAGACGGTGGTCATAGGTCAGGTTATAGTCTATGCCGCAGTCCTCGTTGTCCTCGTCGATGCAAGAGGTAGGGAGCAGCGCAAAGACGGCGCAGCCTGTCAATGCCAGAATATGTTTCAGTTGTTCTTTCATTATCGCTCTCGTTATAGTTTTCTTTTTTTTTAGAAACCTCCCCGCCGCCACGAAACGGCGGGGAGGATTGTTATTGGTCAACAGCGGTTAGGCTGTCATAATAAGTGTGCTATAATTACTCACCAGTTTCAGTGGTTGGAGTTTCTGTAGAAGGAGTTGGACCATCGAGATTGATTACGTAGGTGTCAGCATCATGCCACTCAAGGTTCACAGAAAGACCAAGCTCAAGCTCAGGACGAGTCAGGTCAGGAATAACGTCTGTTGCATTCTTCAGACCTTCTGGAGAAATAGCAAACTTAACAGTAGTCACATAGTCCTGAACGAAAACCTTACCAGCCTTATCCTCTGGCAACTTAGAATCCGTAACTGTAGCAGGATCAAGTTCACCAACCAGATAGAAGATAGCGTCCTTCTTAATAACGCGACCGTCACCGATCTTAATGTCCTTGCCAGTATTGTTCTTCAGCTCGATAGCAACCTTAACAACGGCGTCTTTCTCAGTCTCAAGTACCAAAGTGCTATTCTTAGCGTCTGTACCCTTCTTGATTGTAGGAGTCTGGATGTTCTTGTCATAGAGAGCCCAGTTCTTGTCTGCAGAAGCAGGAGTGAAGTCCCACTTCACTGGGTTCTGACCACCTATAATGATACCATTCAGCAAGAAACCATCAGCGATAGAGATAGTCTCCTCAACCTCTGTAGTCTGCTGTTCATCGATTTCGAGTTCCTCAGTGTCTTCATTCCATACATATACGTAGTTTGTAGTAAGGCTCTTGAATGAATCATCAGTCAGACTTACCTCAGCTGCAAGACGACCTACTGCATAGTCCATATCGTCCTCCAATGCTGTAGATACGGTGTTAGCCTGTACAGAAGAATTTGGAGTATAAGGACTAAGAATTTCTTCCCAAGACTTAGAATACACATAGTTGTCAGCCTGGCTCTCGGTAGCTGTTGCTACGGTACTGTTCACACGGTAAACCAGAGCAGCAGGATTTACATAAGCATCACGAGAGGTAGCATTGATACCAATCAGTTCCTTATCGTTAGCAGCTACGAACTTTTCTCCGTCCCATGCAATGGCAATGGCACCCTGAGGAGCATTTTTAGGGAAGTTTTCTGGAATAGCATTCGTTGTGATAGCATTCTTGATAGCAGTAGAAATGGCATCGTCATTGTTCTCCAAAGCTTTTGTCAGGTCATCTACCAAGGCCTTAGCCTTTGCAGAAGAACCAGAGGTCAGCTGAGTGAAACGATAATAGAGATCATAAAGACCTGCATTGTCGGTAGTAGCCCAACCCTCTGCGCTTGCAATAGCGTTAAGAGCAGCCACAACACCAGGATCATCCTCAACCTCGATGCTCTTCAGGTTTACGTTCAGTGTACCTGGATCGGTGAAATCCAATGCATTGCCATTAGCATCAACCAAGGCACCCTGTGCATTATCATCACCTGTACCTGTTGTGGTCAGGTAGCCTAAGAAAGCCTTTGTTCCGATAGGAACTTGTACATCGCTGAACAGGTAATGGTTGGCCTGATTATTATAAGTCTCAGCTATCTTTGAAGCAGTAGAAATATCAGCAACGAATTCTGTACCGAATTTAGCTGGTACGGTAGCACCGTCATCAAACTTGTTGCCAAAAGGCACCAGAGTCAGTTGTTTCAGAGTACGTGAAGCTGTTCCATCATTTACCTGAGCATTAGCATCACTCATACGTGTGATGGCCTTGCTGTTGGTAGGGATGTTCAGGGCGAACTCTGTCTTAACAGCCAGTCTCTCACCGTCTGGACCGATAGCTGCGTCATCATCAGATGAGCAAGAAGTGAAGCTCACTGAACCTGCGAGAGCAATGACTCCCAGCAGGGCAATTTTCTGTAACTTTTTCATAATCTAATAAATAAAAAACTTTGGTTTGAATGTATAGATTATAATTTAACTGTGCCAAAATTAATTTCTAGTAAATTCAGAAAGTAGGTATTTCATAATATGAGAATAGGTCTTTACCCTATGGTGGCTGACGTAATTCATACAGGGCATATAGTAGCATTAGAGGAAGCAAAAAATCATTGTGATTATCTTATAGTAGCACTACATTGCAACCCTAATTATAAGCAGCCAGTTCAATCAATATATGAACGATATATGCAACTTAGGAGTATCAAGTATGTAGACGAAGTAATACCATATAATGACATAGACGATGCTAAAAATATGATACTTAGTTTAAATTTTGATGTTTATTTTCTTGGGGAAGATCATGAAAAAGAAACATGGGAAAATGATGAAGTTGTAAAATCTTTAGGAAAAGAGATATATTACACTAAGAGAAAACATCCTTTTAGTAGTACTTATGTGAAGTCATTAGTTATAGATAGCTTTTTAGACAAACAGGAAAAATAATGAGAGACGATTTTGCAATTTTTATATTATCTCATG
>CALAEY010000116.1 GCA_937891085.1 uncultured Prevotellaceae bacterium
CATAGGCGTTGTACTTGTAGGTACGTGTCACGGTGCCCGTCTTGATCTGCGTCACATTGCCGAGTGAGTCCTCTGCCATGCGCTGGTATATCACAGTGGAGCTGGTGGCTCCGTCGTTCTTCCACGTTGTCTTGGTGTGGTAGCCATTGGCATAGGTGTAAGTGGCTGTACCGATGGCTCCTGAGGTAGCAGAGTAAACCACGGTGTTTAGGCCGCCCGTTGCCTTGTAGGTGTACTTACGCTGTAGCCACAGGTTATCTGCGCCTGTCTCCTTCAGGATGGAGTCACGGTCCAGGTGGTCATAGGTGTACTGGCGTTTCACACCGTTGCTAATGATCTCTGTCAGTGGCAGGCTGGCGGTGTTGTAGGTATAAGTGGTGGTCACACCCTCGGCATTCACCTTCTTAGTGAGGCGATGGTAGGCATCGTAGGTGTAGGTCACCGCCTTATTGTTGGCATCAGTCTCCTTGTTTACGTTACCTGACGTGTCGTAGGTATATTTACGAACACCTGCGCTGGGGTCGGTAATCTGGGTGCGTCGGCCATAGGCATCGTAGGTGAAATTAGTTACCACACTGCCTGGGGCGGTGATCTTCGATGGCTGCCCGTCGGGACGCAGGGTGTAGGTGATGGTACCTGCGGCATCCACTACCGAGGTGAGGTCGCCCATGGCGTTGTACTTACGGGTGATGGTTACGCCCTCACTCACTTCCTTTACGTTATTATTAGTATAGGTGTAGGTGGTGGTACGACTACCTGGAGCGGTGATCTTAGTCAGTCGGTCGTAGGTGTCATAGGTGTAAGTCGTCCAGCGGTAGGCACTGGCAGTGTAGGGGTTGGATACCCTGTAGAGTCTGCCACGGGCATCATACTGCTTGTCGGTCTTCAGCTGGGTGCCGTTGTAGCGCACGTTGATGGTGTGTACATCACGTCCTAAGCCGTCATAGAAGGTAGTCACCGTAGGGCTGTTGCTGCCGCGTTCGGTCACTTTGTACTTGGCTCCAGGCACTGCGGTCCCACTGACTATGTCATACTTAGTCACGGTTTCGACACCATCTGGGTAAGTGGTGCGCAGGAGGCGTCCCCAAGCATCACGCAGATACGTAGTCAAGTTTCCTCGGTAGTCTGTCTCACTGGCAAGCAAGCCTGTTTCTGCATGATAGGCATAGGTAGTGGCAACGCCTGTTGGGGTGGTATGGCTGGTCATACGCCCGTAAGCATCGTAGGTGTAGGTGTCCGTCAGCGTATTGGTGCTGGTGAACTCCTTCAGGCTGCTGGTCAGCACCTGCCCCTTGCTATTGTAGGTGAAGTCTTCTGTAGAGCGTACGGAAGTGCCGTTGAGCACCTTTTTCTGCGTCACGTTGCCTTTGGTGTCATACGTCAACTGGCTTTGCTCCGTCCAAGTGGAAGTGCTGCCTCGCTGGGTGGTCTCGGTCATGGTGAGGGGCAGGCCCAGCAGATAGCTGGTACTGGTTTCGGTGTGCTGATAGGTGTTCACCGTACTACGGCTCATATTGATGCCGTAGGTGGTGGTCTGTGTCAGTGGGTAGTCTCGGCTGTCGTAGGTGTAGGTTGTAGTAGCAGTGATGCTCTTTAGACTGTCCTTCTCTATCTGCTTGGTCAGCAAGGCATGAAGTTTCTTGTTGCTATCCACGGTCACGGTGTATTCCATCGTTTTTCTGGCTAGTCTATTCACCACCGATACAGGCATGCCGTAGTTCAGCGGATCGTAGGTGCTCACGGTACTTCTGCTTCTGATGGAGTCGGTAGCTGTCACTGTGGTGAATCCCATGAACCCCAATCCTTGCTTGTGAACCACGGCTGTCTTGTAGGCATAGCTGTCCTTTGCTACCGTTTGCCCATTATATACCTGCCTTACACCTGTAGTTACAAACAAGTTGCCTTGATAGACAGAATAAGGGAACTCACTCGTAGGTAGTAGGTTATAGGTATATGCTCCAGATGAGGGATTCAGCATACCATAGAAAGGTCGGTAGGTTATGCCCATGCCATCCTGAACCTTGGTCAGCAGACGCTCCTTGGCATCGTTGATGCGCAGGGAGTGCAGTGTAACGTAGGTATCCTTCAGAAAGGCAATGCGATTGTAATAGTCGTTGCTGTTGATTTCTATAGGGATGACGCAACCCCGATAGGTATAGGTGACATTGCCGTAGAGAGAGAACGTGTTGTCTGGTTTCCACAGATAAACATACAGTTTGGTCTGATCTGACGGGGTGGTGACATATTCATACTGCACCAAGTCGGTATATCCGTCACCATTCAAATCTTGTCCAAAGAAAGCCCTGGTTGTACTGCTATTGTTTGGGACGTTGATGGTGCTTTTCTCAAACTCACAGTTACCCTTGCCGAAATAAAGCCCTGCCTGAGTGCCGGTGCGCTTGATGAAATCTGGGAATCCATCGCCATTGTAGTCACCCCATACCAGCTGTTCGCTGTTGCCCGTCATGTTGGTCTTGTTAAACGATGTGTCTGTGTGGGTATTTGTCAGCGAAGTGATGCCGCTGAATTCATAGACGCGGATGCCCGTACTGTTGATGTGCATCAGGTCGCTCTTCCCGTCACCATTCAGGTCGAGCACATACAGACGGTCGGCATTGGTCGGTTCATGACGGCCTGTATAATGCATCTCGTAAGGGAAACACTCAAAGTTTGACAGGATAGTGCCATGCTCCAAATCGAACACCTGGCAGCGCGACTTCTTATTGGTATAACCTAACGGCTGGTCCAGGGATACGGAGAGAATTTCCCAACGGCCATCGCCATTAATGTCAGCCGTATAGAAGTCACGTGGCCATGGGCTGCGCTGGTAGCTTTCATGATAGATGTCTGCCACACCCATGTCGAAGCTGCGCGTGTAGAGCTGTTGGATTCCTGTGTAGAGGCTATAGGTGTAGACCGTAAAGTAGAGCATGTCATGGTCATTAGCTACCCTGGAATTCACTTTGATAAGCTCTTCGCCTGGGGAGGGGTCTACATCGGCAAACATCATCTGCACGAAGCCGGCTCCTGTCTGGATGGTGGGCATGGGATCAGTATATTCGCCACTGCCGTTATCCAAACCAGAATAAATATAGATATTCTCTATACCTGTGTATTGGCTCTCGAAGTAGTGCTTATGGTCATGGTGGTCACGACGGAACGGCTCCTTGCGCACATGGTGCACCAGCACATCGTCATCTGTACCGAAACGCTCACCCATCTTACCGCGATACACAGCAATGGTATCTGGTTTGGGGAAGTTGTAGCCACCAGCACCGTGCAGAGTGGAACTGTTGAAACCAGAGGTAGGCTGCCCCTCACCATAGCTGAAGATGGTGCTTTGCGTCGTTCTGTTCATGCTCTGACAGGTTATATAGTTTAGCGTTGAGGCAGACCTAGACGCAGAATATGTCAGCTGATAGTAGCGCTGAATCACGCCATCGAGCTTGGTACGAATCGCTTTCAAACGCTTGGTTTCTATAGATTTGTAACCGCCAAAGTAAGTGATAACGGGATCTGTTCGACTCGTATCATATTCAAACTCGATGGTAGCATGAGTGCCGTTGTAAGTGATCTTTGTAAGATGCTTCACAGGGGAGTCTGTGTCGTAGGTATAGCTCATGGTATTCCCATTCCTATCTGTATATGTAGAAATGGAGTATTGCTTTAATCCTGTGCGAGCGTAGATTGCTTGTGAACCATCTGCATACATTACCTTAAAGGTGTTTACATAGTTTCCTGTGGTTGACATACGTGATACTTTAGTATTCCCTGTGACAGTGACATAGCCACTACCCGAAACTACTAAGCGAACGCCGTCTAAGTAGAGAGCATCGTTGATGTCGGCCAGAATACTGGTGGCAGGGCTCTTGGTGGTGCCATTGTAATAGAGGCTCCAGTAGCCCGTACTGATGGTGGAAATACCGCCAAGGCTCCAGCCCATGCCTAAAAGTCCATTACCTTGCTGGCTGTTGTAGTTCAGTGTAATCTGTGGCTGTGCATCGCCAATGCCAGGGTATGCCTCTATAGGTACGTTCACGGTATAGGCTCCAGAGGGTGAGACGCCTTGTGTGAAGGGCAGCGTCTTGAACTGTCCACTACCAGTATAAAGCGTGTCGGTAGGCGCAGTGGGGAAAACGTCCTGCGCCACCAGCGTTCCTGCTACAAGTGAGAGCAGGAACGTCATAATGAAGTTTTTAACTTTTGTTGTCATGGTCATTCTTTTTTATAGGTTTTACTTAAAGTTTAAGATACGTTGCCAGTAGCACGGGCTGTGCGGTTGCCAGCGGCATCGTAGGTATAGGTTACACCACTCACGGTAGTGGCGGTGGGTTCAGGATTCTCACCAGACGGGTTATCTGCCCGTACAGGAATGGTGAGAGAAGCAAGCAGAATGACTGCCGCAAGCATCAATACAGTAACTTTCTTTTTCATACTCATTGTTTTTTTGTTAGTTATACATTTATTAATATGAGAGCAAGCCTCTCGCTGGGGTTATAGCACCCCATGGAGGGGGGCTTGCTCTTTTTCACCACTTAGGTACGGGTTACAAGCCACTCATGCAGCTGGTCACACCTATGGTAGTTCCGATAGCAGTGAGAATAGCCACTGCAAGCTGGATGACATACTTCCAGATTTCCTTGTTCTTCATTGTTCAACACCTCCTTTCTATACGTTAAAGTTCCTAACCGATACCGCTATCACCTCCATTGTCACCAGAAGAGCCGCCAGTGCCCTCGCTGCCTTCAGAGCCTCCGACATCCGTATTGGCTCCTTCCTCCTCTTGGCTGTTTCCGGTAGAGCTCGTACCTCTGGCTTTGGCTTTGGCTTCGGCCAAATTCACGGTGTCTGCTCCTTCTTTCTCTGCCTTCAGGGTTGCGGCTTGTGCTACACGGCTGGAGACTGGATTGAATTTAGCTTTTCTCATCAGGCTCTCAAACACGGGGTCGGGGGTGAACACAATGCTCATGCCAGTGATGCAAGACGCGGTGAACTCGGCAGCCGTGGCTGTACCCCTGCTCTGGAGTGAGAGGAAAAACCAGCCTACGCCTTCCACATAGACCTTCTTACTTTCTAATAAATACTCACGTACGCAATGGAACGCATCGGTGAGCACACCTTTGATGGTGCCTTCGGTAAAGGCGGTGTTATGCTCATGTACGTGCTCCACCAGTTCAGGAGTTTCCACCAGTCCGCGCTGCTGAATTTGCGCATAATACTTTTTCTCTGAATTCTTGTCGCCTGGATTGCTGGGGCGACCTGCTACACTGTAATCAATCATAATACATAAAAATAAAAATGGTTATTATAGGTTTATGTTCTCTCTGCAAACCCGAGGTGATGCTGGCCGAGGCCTCTGTGCCAACCTTCCCTTGGTTTGCTGGGACAAAGGTAAGAGGACTGCCAGACGTGCTTGCCACTTCTTGTCACTTATGGCCAGTAATGGGCACTTCTTACCACTACCTGAAAAAAGAGGGGTGTCTAATTTTATCAGACTATTGCACGTGTGGTAGAGAACCTCTATTTTTGCCGTGCGTAAGCAATATGATTAAGCTAAGTATAACATTCCAATTATCTATCTGACTATGGAAACTACGTTCAAAATCCGCAGCTATGGGCGCATGGAACTTGCCCAAAAATATTTCCCTGATTTGCAGGGAACCAGTGCTTTCCGCAAATTCAAGGGTTGGCTCAGGGTCAACCCGCGATTAAACATTCAAATACTACAGCAGGACAGTCATAGCCGTACGTACACCCCAGAGCAGGTGCGGCTTATTGTAGCAGAATTAGGTGAGCCTTAAAGACAGCTCCCTATCTATAGAATCACTTTTGCATTACTATTGCATCTACTCTTTTCTATTATCGCGTCGGTTTCACACTACTATTGCATCGGTTTTGCGTCACTATTGTATCTCTTTTGCGCTACTATCGTATCTCTTTTGCCCCGCTATTACGATTGTCAAGCAGTGCAGGGCAAACTTTTTTTATAATTTTTGCATATTGATGCAGGAAGACATTGTGAGTAAGTGCCATTTTCACTATCTTTGCAGCGAATAATCATCAATCTTTATGAACAATAAAAATACAATATATTACACCGATTGTGGGATTGGTGCCGCGGATGCCATAGCCCCTCTCAATCAATGGCAGGACGATGATATTGACGATGTTCAGAGTCCTGCCAAGAAATCGCATGAACTGGAGTATCTGGAGAATGTGTGGAGTAACTATTGCTTGTATAGGCATGTTAAGGATGTGTTGAGCAAGCGGCTGCTCCTTGCTGCCACCATCTATAGCGGTATGACTGCACTTAATAGGTTTTATGAGATCCAAGGAAACACATTGCTGTTGCCGCTCGACGTGAATTGGGAAGTGTGGAAAACAAGGATGGTGATGATTTGCAAAGGGCTGAAAGGAATAAAACTTCCCATAAGAAATGGCTTTCAGAGCTTCTTGCGGGAGAAAACACTTCCATTTGAGTCAGAGGTAGACATTGATGAGTCAGACTCTACGATTCTGGATGACATGTTTGAGATGGTATTTGAAAAGGAGAGCCATACAAAAGGGATGCGTAAAATATCTATCAACAGATTGTTTGGCAAGCTTGCAGTGGTTTTAAATGATCTTTGGGGATGGTTCAGTGATGACAATATTCTGTATGAAGACATATATAATGGAATTATTAGCCAATGTAACGGTGATGGAGATTTAGCAGAACAGGCTTCACAGTTGAATAGTGCTTATGATGATTGGCACAAAAAGAACGGTTTGAAGTTTTCAAAAGAGATTCTTCAGAAGAAAATGATGCGAGAACGTGACATCTTGAAGAAATCTCCAATAAAGAATTGTGTGCCTACGGTTTTTAATGAAGAAGCGATGGCTGTGAATCAGAAGGGCGTCGGTGACTACATTGTCAATCATTGGGATGATATGGCTATGACAGAAAGACCAACGATAGAAAGAATGTTGCATAGTCAGAACTTTTTCCATTTGCTTCGCTTGATTGTGATGGACTCAAGAATTTCAAAAGATCTTCGTGCTTTGGAAACAAAGGCATTGAACAAGGAATCTATTAGAAAAAAGCAGGAGATAATACCGCAGACCAAAATGTGTGAAGAACATCAGTGCTATTTCAAAGATAGGGCTCAGATACCATTGTTCGAGAAACTTGTCAATGAAAAAATAAATGATTATCCGCAATTAGCCGACCAAAAATTGGGCTGAATCCTATGAAATGC
>CALAEY010000117.1 GCA_937891085.1 uncultured Prevotellaceae bacterium
GACAGCATCAGCAAGGATGTGACGAGTGATGTGAAGGCCCAGTTGGCTAAGAAATAATCCATTATGTATCAACTTTCGGGGGCAGGCACGGGAATCATGCTTGCCCCTTATCAGATGTTTTCATCATGAAAAAAACTTTGTGGTTCTTTTTGTACCTCCTCGCCACCTTGCACATGCAGGCCCAGGAGCGGGTGGGGTTCTTCAGCCGCGATGCGGTGCTGCGTGCCCTGCCCGACTACATGGCGGCGCAGGCTTCATTGGATAAGTTGCGTGGCCAATACGATGCGGAGACACAACGGGTGGAAGATGAGTTCAACAGGAAATACGAGGAGTTCCTCGAAGGACAGCGCGACTTCGCTCCTACCATCTTGCAGAAACGACAGACGGAGTTGCAGGAGTTGATGTCGAAGAACATACAGTTCCGCCAGGAGGCCGCCCGCCTGTTGCAGCAGGCCGAGCACGATGCCATGGCCACGCTGTATGCCAAGATCGGCGAGGCGGCGAAGGCCATCGGCAAGGAGCGCGGCCTCGCCTTCATCCTCAATACCGATGGCGATGCACTCCAGTATGTCGACGAGTCGATAGGTGTCGACCTGACCCAGGATATCATCAGTAGGCTGCGATGATGGCGTTGTCTTCAGCACCCGGTCCCATCGGTGTCTTCGACTCCGGCTACGGCGGCTTGACCATCCTCCATGGCATCCGCCAGTTGCTGCCCGAATACGATTACCTGTATCTCGGCGATAATGCACGTGCCCCTTATGGCACGCGCTCTTTCGACGTGGTGTACTCGTTCACGCGGCAGGCAGTGCTCAAACTCTTTGAGATGGGGTGCCACCTCGTGGTGCTCGGCTGCAATACGGCGTCGGCGAAGGCGCTGCGCAGCATCCAGCAGAACAACCTGCCACATATAGACCCTAAGCGCCGTGTGCTGGGCGTAATCCGCCCTACAGTGGAGGCGATAGACACGCTCACGCAGAGCCGTCATGTGGGGGTGCTGGGTACGCCAGGTACCATCAAGTCGGAATCTTATCCGCTGGAGATACACAAGCTCTTCCCAGACATCCAAGTGTCAGGACATGCCTGCGCCCTCTGGGCAGCCATCGTGGAGGCAGGTGAGGCACAGAGTGAAGGGGCCGACTACTTCATCCAGAAAGACATCAATGCCCTGCTGGCAAAGGATCATGAGATAGATACCATCATCTTAGGCTGCACCCACTACCCCATCTTGCTGCCAAAGATCAGGAAGTTCGTACCAGAAGGAATCAATATCTTGGCACAAGGCAATCTTGTGGGCGAGAGCCTCAAGGACTATCTGCAACGCCATCCTGAAATGGATGCCAAATGCACTAAGGGCGGCACGTGTACCTACTTCACCACAGAAGCAGAGGAGAAGTTCGCTGAATCGGCTACGACCTTCCTCAGCGAGCAGGTCAGCGTGCAGCACATCGAGTTAGGAAACAATCAAACCAACAATTACTCTATGGAAACAAAGGAAGATAAGAGTCGTACCACTGAGGTGTTTCAAGGCACTTCGTGGGAAGCAGAACTGGTGAAAGGACTGCTTGAGAGCAATGGCATAGCCTGCATGACAAGAATGGGTAGCGCTGGCGTCTATTCACTTACCATCGGCAACGACTATAGCGTCTGGGTGTTTGAGAAAGACAAGGCACAGGCATTGGAAATCATAAACAATCGTACTGAGACTCATGAAGAAGACGTGGAATAGAATCATCGTGAAGGTGGGCAGCAATGTGCTGAGCCGCAAGGATGGCACGCTGGACGTGACACGTATGTCGGCCATCGTGGACCAGATAGCAGAGCTGCGCCAAGCAGGCCTAGAAGTGATTCTGGTGAGCTCTGGCGCCGTGGCGTCTGGCAGGAGTGAGATACATCCTACCAAGAAGCTCGACAGCGTGGAGCAGCGCCAACTCTTCTCTGCTGTGGGGCAAGCCAAGCTCATGGGGCGCTACTACCAACTCTTTGGCGACCATGACATCACGGTGGGGCAGGTGCTCACCACGAAAGAGGACTTTGCCACACGCCGCCTGTATCTCAACCAGAAGAGCTGCATGAACGTGATGCTGGCCAATGGCGTGATTCCCATCGTCAATGAGAATGATACCATCTCCGTCACAGAGCTGATGTTCACGGATAATGACGAACTGAGCGGCCTCATCGCCACGATGATGGATGCTCAGGCACTCATCATCCTGAGCAACATCGATGGCATCTATGATGGAAACCCTTCTGACCCTGCTGCCAAGGTAATCAGGGAGATAGGCCCCTCTGACGATCTCTCTTGCTACATCCAAAGCAGTAAGTCGAACTTCGGACGTGGAGGCATGCTCACCAAGACACGCATTGCCCGCAAGGTGGCTGATGAGGGCATCGAGGTGCTGATAGCCAATGGCAAGCGTGAGAACATTCTCACGAACCTCTACCTGCACCCTGAAGAGACGCTCTGCACGCGCTTCACGCCGTCTGATGCTCCTATCTCTGGGGTGAAGAAGTGGATAGCCCACAGCGAGGATTTTGCCAAGGGCGAAGTGCATGTGAATCATGATGCTGCCACCCGCCTTACGTCTGAGGAGGCCGTGAGCCTGCTGATGGTGGGCATCACAAGCATCGAAGGAGATTTTGAAAAAGACGATATCGTGCGCATCATCGATGAGCAGGGCAACCTCATTGGGGTAGGCCGTGCCAACTACAATGCCAAGGATGCCCGCTCGCAGATAGGCAAGCATGGAGGCAAGCCCATGGTGCACTACGACTTTCTGTATATTGAAAATTGAAAATTGGAAATTAACAATTGACAATTCACAATTGACAATTGACAATTAATAATTTATAATTCATAATTGATTTTATAATTCATAATTGATAAATGAACCTGACAAATACATTTAAAGAAGCAAGGGATGCCAGTCGGAAACTGCTGCAATTGGATGCTGAGACCATCAATCAGGTATTGGTGGCTGTAGCAGAGGCAGCAGAGGCAAAGGCCGACTTCATCCTCCAAGAGAACCAGAAGGACCTCAACAGGATGGAGCCTACCAATCCGCTCTATGACCGTCTGAAACTGACCAAAGAGCGTCTGCATGGCATCGCAGCAGATACGCGCAACGTGGCTTCACTGCCTTCGCCATTAGGCAAGGTACTGAAGGAGGCCATACGCCCCAACGGACTGATTATCCGCAAGGTGAGCTTCCCCTTTGGTGTGGTGGGAGTGATCTATGAAGCCCGTCCTAATGTGACGTTCGATGTGTTCTCCCTCTGCTTCAAGAGTGGGAATGCCGTGCTGCTGAAAGGCGGCAGCGATGCCCATGCCACAAACCTAGCCATCGTGCAGGTGCTGCATGAGGTGCTGGAGCTCTTCCAGATAGATACCCATACGGTGGAGTTGCTTCCTGCCAGCCATGACGCTACTGCAGAGATGCTGCAAGCCGTAGGACTGGTGGATGTGATCATCCCACGTGGCAGCAGTCGCCTCATCCAGTTTGTACGTGCCAATGCCAAAGTGCCTGTGATAGAGACAGGTGCAGGCATCTGCCATACCTACTTCGATGCTGAGGGTGATTTGGAGAAGGGCAAGGCCATTATCCACAATGCCAAGACGCGTCGTGTGACGGTTTGCAATGCGATGGACTGCCTGCTGCTGCATGAAAGCCGACTCTCTGACCTGCCTGCCCTCTGTGCACCATTGGCAGCAGAGAACGTGATTCTCTATGCTGATGCTCCTGCTTTCCAAACTTTAGAGGGTCACTACCCTGCCACCCTACTCTGCCACGCTACCCCAGATAGCTATGGCACGGAGTTCCTCGACTATAAGATGGCCATCAAGACTGTAGGCAGTCTGCAGGAGGCCATCGACCATATCAATGGCATTGGCTCTGGACATAGCGAGAGCATCGTCACGGAGAACAAAGCCCATGGTCAGCAATTCTGTCGTGACATCGATGCTGCCTGTGTCTATGTCAATGCGCCCACTTCCTTCAGCGATGGTGCCCAATTTGGCTTAGGTGCAGAGGTGGGCATCAGCACCCAGAAGATGCATCCTCGTGGCCCTATGGGGTTGGAAGAAATCACCACCTATAAGTGGTTGATAGAAGGCAATGGACAGACAAGGGAAAAATAGTGGATAGTGGACAGTGAATAATTCATAATTCATAATTCATAATTTATAATTTATAATTCATAACTCATGAAACGATTTCTGAACGTAAGCGATATAGGCGACCTGCATCAAGCATTGCAGGAAGCGATGGAGATAAAGAAAGACAGATTCAAATATGTGGAGCTGGGACGCAACAAGACCCTGCTGATGGTGTTCTTCAATAGCAGCCTCCGCACCCGCCTTAGCACGCAGAAGGCTGCCCTCAATCTGGGCATGAACGTCATCGTGCTCGATGTGAACCAAGGGGCGTGGAAGTTGGAGACAGAGCGTGGCGTCATCATGGATGGCGACAAGTCTGAACACCTGCTGGAAGCCATTCCTGTGATGGGATGCTACTGCGACCTTATCGGCGTGCGCTCATTTGCAGGATTGGCAGATCGCGACTACGACTATGCCGAGACCATCTACCACCAGTTTCTGAAGTACAGTGGCAAGCCTGTCTTTGCGATGGAGACTGCCACCGTTCATCCTCTGCAGGCGTTTGCCGACCTTATCACCATCGAGGAGCATAAGACGGTGAAGCGTCCGAAGGTGGTACTCACATGGGCGCCTCATCCAAAGGCATTGCCACAGGCTGTGCCCAACTCTTTTGCAGAGTGGATGAATGCAGCAGATGTGGACCTCGTCATCACCCATCCTGAGGGCTACGAGCTTGATCCTAAGTTTGTGGGCAATGCCGTGGTGGAATACGACCAGCGCAAGGCTCTCGAAGGAGCCGACTTCGTGTATGCCAAGAACTGGAGCTGTCCAGGTGTGACGCGTCCTGCCGACTATGGCAAGGTACTGAGCAAGGACATGAGTTGGACCATCGATACAGAGCACATGTCGTGGACCAACAATGCGCACTTCATGCACTGCCTGCCTGTGCGTAGAAACATGATTGTGACAGACGATGTCATCGAGGCACCCACTTCCCTGGTGATTCCAGAGGCAGCCAATCGTGAGATTTCTGCCACGGTGGTGATCAAGCGAATGATAGGGTAAATGAAGAATGAAGAGTGAAGAATGAAGAATATGACTGACCTTAAACATTGACTTACTATGAAAGATTTATTGAAAGAAATACTTAAATCTATCAAGACGGACATATCTACCTTGATAAGACTGAAGTCACAGCCTTCACTCTTCATTCTTCACTCTTTATTCTTCATTTTAACCCTTCTCCCCCTCAGCGTCTCTGCGCAGCAAGTGGAGTGGAATGTAGATGCCTTGGGGTTCTTCGACAACTCGGAGGGCGACCATACCCTGCGCCCTACGCAGACCTTGGCAGGCATGAACGTCAGTCCTGAAGTGGGGCTCAGTTGGAACAATCGGCAACATGCCATCATGGGAGGTGCCAACCTCATCACACGCTGGGGAAGCGATGAAGATGCCTTGAAAGCGAAAGCCTTGGTCTACTATCAGTACCAAAGTCCGCATTTTCACTTCCTCATAGGCAACTTCATGCGCGATAAGTTGCTGAGCGACTATCCCGAATACCTCTTGGCAGATACCATTCGCTACTATCGACCCGTGGTGCAAGGCATGGCTTGGCAATATCTGGCTGATAACGGACATTTTGAGGCTTTCCTTGACTGGACCAGTGCCATCAGCAAGAAGCATAGGGAACAGTTCATGGCTGGCATCAGCACCAAGTTCCACTTCCAGCACTTCCTCATCGGAGCAGAGGGCTACTACTATCACTATGCCCGTAGGCAAAATAGCCCTATAGATGAGCACATTCACGACTATCTCATCACCCACCCCTTCATAGGACTGCACTATGATCAATGGGCATTCCTCGACCAGTTGGAGATACGTGGCGGCCTCCTCGCTTCCTTAGACCGTGAGCGCAACATGGAGCATGGCAAGTACACACCCATAGGCTTCTTAGGAGAGCTGCAGGCCTCGAGGAAAAACCTGCAACTGAAAGAAACCGTCTACGCTGGTGCCAATATGCAGCATTTCGGGTCTTCACACTTAGGCCAGTATTACTGGGGCGACACTTATACGCAGGCCCCTTTCTACAGCCGCACCGATCTCCAATACCGCTTCATCAACAATAGCTTTGTGAATGTCTATGCTGGGGTCATCGTAAACGCCACCCGTTATGGCATCAACCACCACCAAGTGATTACCCTCCGCCTCAACTTAGGTTCCAAGAATTTCAAGCCTATCATGCTGAAATGACAGACTTTGTTCACTCTATGCTCTCACTGTGAGCAAAAATGCCCACAACTGTGGGCATAGATTTTCCTAACGTGAGAAAAAAAGGGGTTATGCCATCACGACATAGCCCCTTTACTGATAGTCAGTATTTAACTGATATTAAAAGAGAGTTGTATTAATACTGTTTGTTATCCTTCACATCCCACCATACACGGCTGAAGATATTGTCTGCACCACCAAAAGCTTTATTGATAGCATCTTGCACATTGGCGGTATTATACGACTTCTCATTGTCGCCGTAGCCCATACGATATGGATAGCTATTGCGGCCTTCGGAAATCTGGTAGGCTGTCACAGGCATCTCCGGCACATCGTAGCGGCGCCAGTCTGACCAGGCTTCTATGCCATCGGTGAGGAAACCTGCCAAGAAACGCTGCATCACAATCTGCTCAAGAGCCGACTGCTTGTCAGAAGAAAGCTTCACGATATCTTGTGCCAGATACCCATCCAGACCTTCGGCACCCTGCTCCTCGAAGCTCAGGGCGATGCCTTGCTGGTAGAGCGTGTTGGCATCGGCACTAATCCACCCCAAGGTGGCAGCCTCAGCTTCTACCAACTTGGCGCGGGCTGCCGTGATGATGCCATAGGTAGCATCCATCTCGCAATACTTCGATGCCACGGCAGCAGCCAGGTTCTTCTCTGCATCTACCGCCGCATTAGACTCCAAGCCGAAGGTAATGCCAAAGTATGAGTTGATGTCATTCGGATCGCCTGCGCGAACACCATAATAAGAGTCATTTCCTATGGTCAGGTAAGTGAACACGCGGGGATCGTTGTGCTCCTTCAGTGCATTCACAAAGATGGCGTTAGGCCCGTAGTTCAAGCCACGCCCGGAATAGCCTAAGTTACCCGTGTAGTACATCCATGAATAAGCCGTCTTTGAGTCGAAGGTATAGTTGAAGCTGTCACTGTTGCTCTCCATACCGCCGTCGTTGTAAGCCTGTGCGAAGCGACTCTGGCCATCAGAAGGAGCCACGTCTGACAGCTTGATGGCCGCCATCATGCGTACTGTGGCGTTGAATTTCTTCCACTTGCTGATGTCCCCGCCAAAAAAGATGTCGTAAGAGCCGTCCAATGAACCGGATGTTTCAAACTGGCCGTATGCCTGACGGAGGTCGGAGTCGATGAAGGCATATACACTTTCCTGTGAATCATAGACAGGATAGAAAGTTCCCTCGTCGCCCATGACAGCCTCAGAGCAAACAATAGGCCCTAAGATGTCTGTGAGCGACATGTAGAAGAAAGCTCTCAGGGTCTTGGCTGCGGCAATCTGGTTGGCATTGCTGCCGAAACTTGCTACATACGACTCATCTTTGGTTGACTCATCCTCATTCAGGCTGATAATCATATTCAGGTTCTTGATAGGATACAGATAATAACTGTCGGAGCTGAAAGTGACTGTGGTGGTCATGCCGCCGAACTGGTTGTTCTTTCCTTCCGCAATATAGCCAGACCATTCTGCCATCCAAGGATCATAGGTAGTAGAACCACCCCATGTGAAATTTCGCACATACATCGCAGCCTCCGTGAAAAGCATGGAGGTAGGAGCCGTACTTGGATTATTTGGAGTCAGGTTGATGTCACCAAAATCATCCATGTCGCAACTGGTCACTGCAGTGATGAGCAACAGTGCAGCTAAAGCGGATTTTATATTTACTAATTTCATATTGCAATTCTTTTAAGTTATTAGTTTAGAAACCTAATTTCACTGTTACGCCCAGTGAACGGGTAGAAGAAGCCTGTCCGCCTTCCAACCAGTTAGTGCCGGTTTCAGAAGGATCAATATTGGGAACAGCAGAGTAAATCAGCCATGGATTGGTAGCCACGACGGAGATACTGGCGCTCTCCAAACCAATGTTCAGCTTGCTCAGCTGAGACCTGGTGAAAGCGTAGTTCAACGAAACCTCACGCATCTTCAGGTAAGTACGATCGTACACCCAGTTGTCGTTGTCGTAGTATGCCTGATAGTGGAAGTAGTGGTAAGCATTCATATAGGTATCCACCTTGTTGCCTTCCTGGTCCACACCCGTCACGTGTACACCGCCGTTCTTTGCCACTGGTTCGCGAACGTTCACGCCACGGTCGTTCACGGCTGCGGTATTCTTGGCCGTACCTGAGCCTGTTGCCCACATGTTGGTCCAAGAAACCATCTTGCCACCGATCATGAAGTCGAAATTGGCGGAGAGCGTGAACTGCTTGTAACGCAACGAGGTATTGAAACCGCCTGTCCACTTTGGCTGGAAGTTACCTACTGAGGTACCTGTATCGTCATCAGTGTTGTCATTGCTGGTGTTGATGTCATACACTGGCATGTATTCACCCCAGTAATACTGGTTGTTGCCGGAGGTCTTGCGCAATACCAGGTCACCGTTCTCATTACGCTTCCAGCGGGCATAGGTGCGGATATCGCCGATAGGCTTGCCCACTGTGGCATACTCATACCACCAGTAGTAGAAGCGGTTCCCGGAGAGCCCGTATTCCTTTTCTTCGTCATAGAACCTCACCAGCTTGTTCTGGTTCTTGGCAATGTTTGCCTCGATGTCCCACTGGAAATTACGATTGCGAATCACGGATCCGCCAAGCTGAAGCTCAATACCCTGGTTACGCACCAGGCCTGCGTTGATCTGGCGGGTAGCATAACCCGACTGACGAGGTACAGGAGCATTGATGATCTGGTTCTTCGAGTCGCGGCGGTAGATGTTGAAATCACCCCAGATGCGGCTGTTCAGAAGACGGAACTCCGTACCTATCTCGTAAGAGGTTGATATGGTGGGCTTGATGGCAGGATTGCGCTGGGAAGTAATCTGATACAGAGCTGTCAAGGAATTGTACTTCTCCACATTGTAGTAGCTCGTGGTAGCATAAGCATCCAGCGTAGAACCTACCTGTGCCGCAGACGCACGGAGTTTCCAGAAGTCAAGCCAATCGGCCTTGATAAGCTGGCTAAGCATCACGCTGGCGGAAATACCGCCATAGAGATAACTATTATGACCTGAGGTCAAGCGTGAATCCCAGTCGTTACGCAGCGAGAGGTCGAGGAAGTAGGTGTCATCAAAACCAGCAGTCACGTTACCGAAGAGGCTGCGGGTCTTGTAGTGGGTCTCTTCGTTGGTGGCATTTACATAGCCATTGGTCGCCGCCAAGTTAAAGTAGTCGTTGATGTTCAGACCGTTGGTGGTATTACCTCTCAAGTAGCCATAGTTATAGTTACGCTGCTCAACAAACGCTGCAGCATCTACAGACAGGCGGTTGTTGATGAAGCGGTCACCCCATGTCAGACGACCCTGATAGGTGAAGTCGCGTACATGAGACTGATTCTCGCGGTAGTAAGACTCATAGTTGATAGAACCCTCAGAATACTTATACTCTGTGTTGCTGTTGCGCATATTGCCCATCACGCGGAAACCTGCCTTGAAGTTGTAGGGCAGGATAGCCTCCACATCGCCAGTGATAACGTTCCAGATAGCTGTATCATAACTGTTGCGGGTGTCCATTACGGCATAAGAACTGTCATGGTAGTTTGCTGTCAGGTTATCGGCACTGATCGGGTTCCAAGAACGCCAACTTCCATCCGGACGCAGATAGTCCTTGTAGCGATTCAAGTCAATATTGCCCTGACCCCACTGTATATAGTCGTAAGAGTAGGCTCCGTCTGCGCCATAGCCCTCGTTCTGGGAGTTGTGGTCACGGCGGTATGTGAACTTATAGTCTAAGTTCACGTTCAGCCAGTCAGTTGGCTTGAACACTTCCTTCACCGTCAGATAGCGGCGGGTGGCATCAGAGTTCTGTGCGATACCCTCGCGATAGGAATTGGTGAAAGAGATACGGGTAGTGTGGTTCACGTTACTCTTGGAGAAAGCCACGTTGGTAGTATTGGTCATACCTGTGCGATAAAGGTCGGCCAAATCCAGGCCATGGACATAAGGAGCCGCCTGCATGTAGTACTGGCTGGTCGGGTCATAGTACACAGCATCAGCCACCCTCACGTTGGGATCATAGCGGGGACCCCAGTTCTCATCACTGTACATATCATACATGTAAGAACCGTCAGGATTCTGACCTTCATACTCGCCAAGCAGGTATGCGGGAGACATAGTGTCAATATTGCTGTTCTCCTCGAACATTCCGTCGATGATACCGTACAGACCATAAGAACCGCCACCGTACTGCTTCTGCCACTTGAAGTGATTATAATACTTCTCGAATGCCAGTGTGTGGCTCACCTCAATATGACCCTTGCCATCATTGGAAGAAGCGCCCTTTGATGTGATAATGATGGCACCGTTGGCACCTTCAGAACCATAAAGCGCCGTAGCGGCAGGACCCTTCAGCACGTTGATGCTGGCCACATCGTCCATGTTAACACTGTTCTTATTGGTGATGGTACCATCCACCACATAGATAGGCTCTGAACCCGACGGGCTGGTGAAACTCGTAGTACCGCGAAGCACGATGGAGCCAGAGTCGAAGGTAGAACCGGCAGCGCCGAAGAAGCGAGCGCCTGAGATCTTACCGGCCAGTGAATTGCCGAGGTCGGTCTGACGGGAGATGGTCAGCTTATCGGCATCCACCTTCTGGGTAGAATAACCGATCGACTTCTCCTTACGGGTCAAACCCTGTGCAGTCACCACCACTTCTTCCAGCAACTCGGTATCCTGACGCAGCTGTATACGCATGTATGTACGCTCAATCTGAGCCTGTACACTCTGGTAGCCTACGTAAGATACGGTGATTGTAGAAGCAGACGTTGGCACGTTCTCGATTGTAAACTCACCATCAATGTTAGTGACAGCGCCACGATTGGTGCCGTCCACCAAAACTGATGCTCCGATTACAGGTTCGCCTGTCTCATCGACTACGACTCCCGTCACACGGATGTTCTGAGCTACAGCCATCATCACGCTTGCGAAGAGGCAAGCGAATAGCATCAAAACTCTTTCTTTCATAATCTCTCTTTTTACGTTAAACATAAAATCGTTATAATACCTATATAAATGATATAAAAGCATTCGTTTTTCTTTCAAACAGTAAGTTCAAGCAGAACTTATTGTGAAAGTTTTGCAAAAGTCTATAAAAGAATCTTAATTTCAAAACAATTCTGTCACTTTTTTACAAAATCACCCAAAAATACCATAAACGTGTTATAAATATTGCATAAATATTCACAATTTGACACTTCATATACTAAGTTCTGCTTGAACTTGGTACAAAAAGAAAGGAGTGGGAAAATGGCAATCCACTTTCCCACTCCTTATTTAATAACAGTATGTATCTGATACTATTTCACCACAGGCTTACCTGCCTCTACCCAAGAGGTGTATCCTTTCTCCAAGTTGTAGATAGTCTTGAAACCTTTCTTTAACAAAATGTCAGCGGCCACAAGGCTGCGACGACCACCCCGACAATAGACTGCCACAGGCTGGTCTTTCACTAACATCTCGTCAACTAAATCGGCAAAGGTATCGGCATTCACGTCAATCATGGTGAAACCCTTGATATGACCTTCGGCATACTCCTCTGGTGTGCGCACGTCCAAGAGCTGCACGGCATCGTCTTGGATAATCTGTTCAAACTCCTCTACACCTACAGTCTGGATGCCAGGGGCTTGCTGGCAAGAAAAGAGGCTAAGGGCAGACAGCATAATAGCTGCAATAAATGTTCTCATAACAATAATACTTTTTAGCGGTTATATTCAAATTGATAATGTTTCTGTCCTTCATCGTAGGTATTCACCGTGAAATGCACCACCAACTTTGGATAAGCTGCAAGGTAAGTCGCCAAAGGCAGTGAGCCATAGACAAAGTCGGTAAATGCCTGTGTATCTCCATGCGCATCATGGTAGAGCGAGAACCAAATATCAGTTCGATTCCCATTCACCGTAAGTCGAAGACTGTCTTGCACAAAGTCAAATTCATGCTCCTCACCTCCATGACGCACCCCTAAGCGCATGTTTAAGTACGATGGAGCCTGCCAAATGCTGACTACCTCCACAGGGTCATTGATAACTTCATCAAAATCAGCATCGGTACCAGGCAGGGAGGAGAGGACTTCCTTTGCAGAATAAAGACGCACTCCCCCATCCGTCTGCTCATAATAGCCGATGCAGCGAGCCAAAGAATCGGGCGTACCCTTGAAACTTGTTCGGTTTTCCACCACGTTGAAGCGCAGGCCTTCATCGGTCTCGATAGCATTGACGGTGCTATCTGCAGCCAAATAGGCCACGAAAAACTCACGCACAGCAGAAGGAAACTGATAGCTATCTTCCTGGCAGGATGCAAGGAGCATCAAGCCTAAGAGCCAGACTAACAGGTTCCTACACGCACGCATATATTCAGCCCTCCAAGGCTTTCAGTTGGTTTGTCAGCGGATTGGCATACATCAACAAGAACTTCTCACGAAGGAAAGGCTCATCCTTGTGCGGAAGTTCCACTTTCTGCAACTGACCTTCCAGATATTCTAAGAAGCACTGACGATCAGCCGCTGTATAGTGCTCCGTGAAGCGCTGCTCATCATAAAGCAAATCATGCGCCACATAGTTATTTGGGAACATCCGATAGCCAGCATGGATGCGACGGTCGATCAGTGCTGAGATCCGTGCAAAGAGTTCTTGCTTTGGCATCGCTTCATCCAGGGCATCCAGCTCAGCATTGATGCAGCCATTGGCTTGGAAGTGCACATGTCCCTTCCTTCCGAAGATGCCTGTCTGCATGTTCTTCAGATCATCTGCCTTGCTTTTCTTAAAGGTGGCATCATCACGTTTCTGCTGGAACTCCTGCGCCTTGAGGTAGTCGCAAGGATCGTATTCGTATGAGATGGAGAGCGGCTGCACGTTCATTTCTTTAAGACGCTGAAGGACAGTGCCTTCTCCACCCATGACGAGCATCTTGAGTATGCTATCCTGTGTACGGTCATCGGAGTCTTTGGCCCTACCCTCTCGCTGTGCAATCCAAATGGACTGGTGCTTCTCACGTACGGCATAGTGCATATAGGCAGACATACGGGCAGAAGACAGGAGCATCTGACGCATGGTCAGAGCACGCTGCACAATGAACGACTTATTGATGCGTACCAACTTCTTGATCCAAGGATAGATGAGCAGATTGTCACCAATGGCAATCTCCGGTGTATCACCACCAGCCTCTACCAACAGCATGGATAGGAAGCCGGAATCAAGCACAATGTCTCGATGATTGGAGATGTAAGTATAGACCCCTTGCGGGTCTGGATTGTCCATCTCCACGCCCTCCGTACAACGCTTGATCATGTCTTTCAAGAACGGATAGCAGAATGCCTTCTGAAACTCCAACTTGGTATGGCAGCCACGCATGCGGGCTGCAAGGGCCTCAAACGGTATGCCTGGCATCACAGCGGCAGCTACCTGTCTGAATGCCGGATCTGCGATGAGTTCTTCATAGATCTGAGGAAGTTCCTCATCGTGATAAGGACGGATTTCATCAAACTCTGTGCTCATGGTATGGTCTTAAAATTTATTCTCGATAATGTCAGTCATCACATCCTTGATGTCGAGACCAGCCGCACGCACTTGCTGAGGGATGAAGCTGGTAGCCGTCATGCCAGGAGTGGTGTTGACCTCCAGCAGATTGATCTTCTCACCCTCAGTGATAATATAGTCTATGCGGATGATGCCCTGGGCACCAAGAATATCGTAGATAGCGGAGGTGAGCTGTTGCACACGGTCACGAAGCTCGTCAGGGATACGGGCAGGAGTGATTTCGTCCACAGCACCGTTGTACTTGGCATCATAGTCGAAATACTCGTTGTGTGTCACTACCTCCGTGATAGGGAGCAACACCTGCTTGGTCTTTGTCTTATAGCATCCACAAGTGATTTCCGTACCTTTCAGGAATGACTCAATCACAACCTCCTTAGCCTCATCAAAAGCTTTCTGGATAGCAGGCTGAATCTCTTCAGCTTTCTTCACCTTCGTAACGCCAAAACTGGACCCCCCCAAACTTGGCTTGATAAAGCAAGGCAAGCCAATATGTTGCATCACCTGTTCATCAGTGATGCTCTGTCCTTGCTTCAGAAGCAAAGAATCGGCCACAGATACGCCAAAAGCCTTGAGGTATTGGTTGCAGGCGAACTTATCGTATGTGAGCGAAGCCGCTAAAACACCGCAGCAGGAGTATGGGATATGAAGCATGTCAAGATAGCCTTGCAACAGACCATCTTCACCAGGTGTACCATGAATGGTGATGTAGGCAAAGTCGAACTTCACTTTCTCTTCACCTTTCATGAAACTGAAATCATTACGGTCGATGGGAACGGTGGTCTCATCTTCCAACTGCACATACCAATCCAAGCCGTGCATCACCACCACATAGAGGTCGTATGCCTCCTTATCAATAAAAGAATAGATGCCCTTCGCACTACGCAGGGATACTTCATACTCCGAGGTGTCTCCACCTGCCACTATTGCTATCTTTCTCTTCATTTCAGTTCGTTGTTATAATAGTTTCTCCATTTGTCCAAGAGTGCCGACATGTCTGGTGGCAACTCGGAAGTAAAATACATCTCTTCACCCGTGACGGGATGCACAAACCCCAAGGTCATGGCGTGTAAGGCCTGCCTTGGGCAAATCTCGAAACAATTGTTGATAAATTGTTTATATTTAGCAGTTCTATTTCCTCTCAATACCTCGTGACCGCCATAGCGCTCATCGTTGAAAAGCACATGTCCGATGTGCTTCATGTGCACTCGGATCTGATGGGTGCGACCTGTTTCCAGAATGCATTCCACCAGCGTAACAAAGCCGAAACGCACCAACACACGATAATGTGTCACGGCATATTTCCCTTCTCCTTCAGGTAGCACGGTCATCTGCATACGGTCTTTCGGATTTCGACCGATATTGCCTACCACCGTTCCTTCGTCTTCATCGAAATTTCCCCATACCAACGCCTGATAGCGACGCTTTGTGGTCTTATGGAAGAACTGGTCCCCCAAATGAGTCTTGGCTTCTGGCGTTTTGGCAATGACCAACAACCCAGAGGTATCTTTATCTATACGATGCACCAAACCTACATGTGCGTCATTCATGTCCCAGTTGGGCACGTCTTTCATGTGCCAAGCCACGCCATTGATCAGAGTGCCCGAATAATTGCCATGCGCAGGATGCACCACCATGCCAGCGGGCTTATTGACTACCATTAAGGCATCGTCCTCGTACACAATATCCAGCGGAATGTCCTGAGGGATTACCTCATTATCATAGTAAGGGCGATCAAGCATTACCGTTATCACGTCGAATGGCTTCACGCGATAATTACTCTTGACCGACTTATCATTAGCTAAGATATAACCCGCTTCGGCAGCCTTCTGGATGCGGTTTCTGGACACATTGGTGAGTTTGTCGTACAGATACTTATCCACCCTCACCATATCTTGGCCCTTGTCTACCGTCACTCTGAAATGCTCATAGAGCTGCACTTCGTCTGCCGAAGGTTCCAAGTCATCAAGCACCATATCATCGGGTAATTCCTCTATCATCTCCAAACACAGATTATATCAGAACCAAGGATCTTCTTCCGTTGTTGATTCCTCTTCGGTAGGTTGGTCGATAGGATTGATCAGTATTTCCTCCTCATCATCATCCTTTCCATCACCTGCCACCAGAACCAACGATGAGCCCATAGGCACCTTCTCACCTATCATCAGCGTATGACCACGGTATTTCACACCATACACCCAGTCTTTCTCTCCCTGAATGTATTGCACAGAGTCAATTTTGAAACCAGAAGCGGTGATCTTCACCTGTGCTTCGCGCAAAGAACTGTTCTCCACCACATCTGGGATGGCCATCAGAGGCACATTCAGGGAATTGATGGTAAGGCGGATGACACGGCCTTTCTTTACCAGCTGCTCTGGCTCTGGATTCACCTCAAGCACAGTGCCCGCAGGCTTGTCTTCCATATAGGTAGAATCAGAAACCTCTGCTGCAAGATCGTGATTGCGCAACATAAGGGCAGCCTCATTGACACCCATGCCCTTCACATTAGGCACACGTACGCCTTCGCCATGATGCGTATAGATATCCAGTCCCTTCAGAATGAGTAATAACATCAGGATCACGAAAACGACCATACCGATGATGTTCCACCAGAAGAACTTATTACGCTTGAATGAAAAGAATTCCTTAATAGTCATATTCACACAAAATTAGAAATAAAGACATCGCTAATCTTAGTTTTCTGCAAAGATACAATTTTCAAATAAGCGGACTTATTAAAATCTGAACTTTTTTATCAGAATCGATGCAATTCAAATAAAAAAAAGGATGTGCCGAGCTTCGGCACATCCTTCTCTATAGGGAATCAATCCTTTACGAATCAATCATCGAATCGATGCTCAAGCACAGAGGCTCTGTCATTATCATCGAAGTCGAGCACAGTACGCTTATTGGCTTGCATGCGCTCATAGTCTTCACGAGAATCCACGATAATCTTCTCGAATTCACGCAGACCAGTACCCGCAGGGATCAAGTGTCCGCAGATTACATTCTCCTTCATGCCCTCCAGATAGTCTGACTTGCCGTTGATGGCTGCCTCGTTGAGCACCTTCGTCGTTTCCTGGAAGGAAGCAGCAGACATAAAGCTGGAAGTCTGCAAAGCTGCACGGGTGATACCCTGTAGAATCTGAGTAGAGGTGGCAGGAACTGCATCACGCACCTGAACAAGCTTCAAGTCACGACGCTTCAGCATACTGTTCTCATCGCGAAGTTTGCGAGCTGTCACTATCTGACCAGCCTGCATATTCTGAGAATCACCAGCATCTACCACAACCTTCTTGCCCCAGATACGGTCGTTCTCATCCTGGAAGTCGAGCTTATCCACAATCTGCTGCTCCAAGAAGCGCGTATCTCCAGGCTCGTCGATCTGAACCTTACGCATCATCTGACGAACGATGATCTCAAAGTGCTTATCATTGATCTTCACACCTTGCAGACGATAAACGTCCTGTACCTCGTTCACAATGTACTCCTGAACAGCCGTTGGGCCCTTGATAGCCAAGATGTCGGCAGGGGTGATGGCACCGTCTGACAGTGACGTACCAGCACGTACATAGTCGTTCTCCTGTACCAGAATCTGCTTTGACAGTGGAACCAGATAACGCTTCTCATCACCAGCCTTAGAGGTGACGATAATCTCGCGGTTACCACGCTTCACCTTACCCATCTTAATTTCACCATCGATTTCAGAAACGATAGCAGGATTTGACGGGCTACGTGCCTCGAACAGCTCCGTTACTCGTGGAAGACCACCCGTGATATCACCGGCCTTACTTACGGCACGTGGAATCTTCACGATGACGTCACCAGCTTTCACTTGCTGACCGTTCTCAACCACTACGTGACCACCCACAGGGAGGTTGTATGTTCTGATCAGTTCACCGTTCTCATCTACGATGCGAGCACCTGGAACCTTGGTTCTATCCTTAGACTCAATAATAATGTACTCACGCAAGCCAGTAGATTCATCAACCTCCACATTGAAGGTGACATTCTCTACTACGTCTTCCAGCTCTACCTTACCAGCTGTTTCTGTGATTACAACAGCGTTGAATGGGTCCCAACGAGCAATCAGCTTGCCCTTCTCTACCTGCTCGCCATCGCTGGCATAGAGGGTAGATCCATAAGGAACGGTATGAGTAGAAAGTACAATACCTGTATTCACATCCACGAAGCGGGCTTCTGTCAGACGGCTTACAACCAACTTAGCTGGTTCACCAGCATCATCTACGACGTCCACGGTGCGGAGCTCTTCGAACTCAATCTTAGAGTTGTTCTTAGCCACGATAGTAGCATCTGCAGCGATGTTGGCTGCCGTACCACCAGCGTGGAATGTACGAAGTGTCAGCTGTGTACCTGGCTCACCGATAGACTGTGCAGCAATCACACCTACAGCCTCACCCTTCTGAACCATCTTGCTGGTTGCCAAGTTGCGTCCGTAGCACTTAGCGCATACACCCTTCTTAGATTCGCAGGTCAATACCGAGCGAATTTCAACGCTCTCGATAGGAGAATCTTCGATGATCTGAGCAATGCTCTCAGTAATCTCATCACCTGCAGCCACAATCAGCTCACCTGTTGTAGGATGAATGATGTCATGCACTGACACACGACCTAAGATACGCTCGTAGAGTGTAGCTACAACCTCGTCATTGTTCTTCAAAGCTGTGCAAACCAAACCACGCAAGGTTCCGCAGTCCTCTTCATTGATAATCACATCGTGTGATACATCCACCAGACGACGGGTCAGATAACCTGCATCGGCTGTCTTCAAAGCGGTATCTGCCAAACCCTTACGGGCACCGTGGGTGGAGATGAAGTACTCCAACACAGACAAACCTTCCTTAAAGTTAGAAAGAATTGGGTTCTCAATGATCTGACCACCTTCTGCACCGGCTTTCTGAGGCTTAGCCATCAGACCACGCATACCAGAGAGCTGACGAATCTGCTCCTTAGAACCACGGGCACCAGAATCCAACATCATGAATACTGAGTTGAAGCCATCGTTATCGGCAGACAGAGTCTTCATCAAGATATTAGACAACTCTGAGTTAACATGAGTCCAGATATCAATCACCTGGTTGTAACGCTCATTGTTGGTAATGAAACCCATATTATAGTTAGCAATCACCTGCTCTACTTCGTCATAACCCTTCTGTACCAAAGCAGCCTTCTCTTCTGGGATGATGATATCACCCAGGTTGAATGACAAGCCACCCTTGAATGCCATGTAGTAACCCATGTTCTTGATGCCATCCAGGAATTCGCAAGCCTTAGTCACACCTGCCACCTTAATTACATGGCTGATAATATCACGCAGAGATTTCTTGGAAATGACAGTATTGATGTAACCAGCCTCATCTGGAACAATCTGGTTCACCATCACACGGCCAACAGACGTTTCGCGCATCAGCTTCTTCACGATGTTGCCTTGCTCGTCCACATCGTTCACCATCACATTGATAATGGCGTGAATATCGCATTTGCCCTCATTGTAGGCAATGATAGCTTCTTCTGGACCATAGAAAGTGAGTCCTTCGCCCTTGGCACCCTTACGCAACTTGGTGATGTAGTACAGGCCAAGCACCATATCCTGTGAAGGCACGGTGATAGGCGCACCGTTGGCAGGGTTCAAGATGTTATGAGGTTCCAGCATCAGCAACTGTGCTTCCAGTATGGCCTCATTGCTAAGTGGCAAGTGAACGGCCATCTGGTCACCATCAAAGTCGGCGTTGAATGCCGTACATGCCAATGGGTGCAACTGGATAGCTTTACCCTCGATCAACTTAGGCTGGAAGGCCTGGATACCCAGACGGTGCAGTGTAGGGGCACGGTTCAGCAATACTGGATGACCTCTCATCACGTACTCCAAGATATCCCAGATCACAGGCTCTTTACGGTCTACAATCTTCTTGGCACTCTTCACAGTCTTTACGATACCTCTCTCTATCAACTTTCTGATGACAAATGGCTTGTAAAGCTCTGCTGCCATCAGCTTAGGAAGACCGCACTCGCCCATCTTCAGCTCAGGACCTACCACGATCACTGAACGTGCAGAATAGTCCACACGCTTACCCAACAGGTTCTGGCGGAAGCGACCTTGCTTACCCTTCAAGCTGTCGGACAGTGACTTCAGCGGACGGTTAGATTCTGACTTCACGGCACTCGACTTACGTGAGTTGTCGAACAAGGAGTCGACTGCTTCCTGAAGCATACGCTTCTCATTACGCAGAATCACCTCTGGAGCCTTAATCTCAATCAATCTCTTCAGACGGTTGTTACGGATAATCACACGGCGATACAAATCATTCAAGTCGGAAGTAGCAAAGCGGCCACCATCCAGTGGAACCAATGGGCGAAGCTCTGGAGGAGTCACAGGAATTATCTTCATGATCATCCACTCTGGCTTATTGCGACCCTTGGAAGCACGGAATGACTCTACCACCTGCAGACGCTTCAGAGCCTCGGCCTTACGCTGCTGTGAAGAATCACTGCCTGCACGGTTTCTCAGTTCGTATGACAAAGAGTCCAAATCCAGACGGCACAGCAGGTCATAGATAGCCTCTGCACCCATCTTGGCGATGAACTTATTAGGATCGGTGTCCTCCAAGAACTGGTTGTCCTTAGGAAGCTTATCGAGTAAATCCAGGTATTCATTCTCCTCGAGCATGTCATACTGAGCAATCTGGTCACTCAGCACACCTGGCTGAATCACGATGTAACGCTCATAGTAGATCACAGAATCGAGTTTCTTGGTAGGCAAGCCCAGCAAGTAACCTATCTTGTTAGGCAGGGAACGGAAATACCAGATGTGAGCAACAGGCACCACCAACTGGATATGTCCAGAACGTTCGCGACGAACCTTCTTCTCTGTCACCTCTACACCGCAACGATCACAAACAATACCTTTGTAACGAATGCGCTTGTACTTACCACAATGGCACTCGTAGTCCTTTACTGGACCAAAAATACGCTCGCAGAACAAACCATCACGCTCTGGTTTATAGGTGCGATAGTTGATTGTTTCAGGCTTCAATACCTCACCAAAAGAGTTCTCAAGGATTTCCTCTGGGGAAGCCAGACCTATTGAGATCTTGGAGAAATTGGTTTTTACTTTATTTTCTTTTCTAAAAGCCATACTTATATGTGTATTTTGATCGTTGTCAATAATTATTCAAGATGTATGCTTAATCCTAAGCCCTTCAGTTCATGCAGAAGCACATTGAGTGACTCTGGGATTCCAGGTGTAGGCATCGGCTCGCCCTTCACGATAGACTCATAAGCCTTAGAACGACCGTTCACATCATCAGACTTGATGGTCAGGATCTCTTGCAGCACATGAGCAGCACCAAAGGCCTCGAGCGCCCAAACCTCCATCTCACCAAAACGCTGACCACCGAACTGTGCCTTACCACCCAATGGCTGCTGAGTAATAAGTGAGTACGGACCGATGGAACGTGCATGCATTTTATCGTCAACCATGTGGCCTAACTTCAACATGTATGTTACACCCACGGTAGCTTGCTGCTCGAATGGCTCACCAGTCTCACCATCATATAGGGTAGTCTTACCATAGCGAGGCAGACCAGCCTTGTCGGTCCACTCATTCAGCTGCTCGATGGTAGCACCGTCGAAGATTGGAGTAGCGAACTTCACGCCCAATGCTCTGCCAGCACGACCAAGTACAGCCTCCAGGATCTGACCGATGTTCATACGAGAAGGCACACCAAGCGGGTTCAAGCAGATATCTACAGGCGTTCCATCTGCCAAGAATGGCATGTCTTCCTGACGTACCACGCGGGAAACGATACCCTTATTACCGTGACGACCAGACATCTTATCACCGACACCGATCTTACGCTTCTTGGCAATGTAAACCTTAGCCATCTGGATAATGCCTGATGGAAGCTCATCACCAATCGTGATAGCGAATTTGCGGCGCTTCAGGTCTGCATCCATCTCCTTGTACTTTCTGATGTAGTTCATCACCAACGTGTGAATCAATTCGTTGGTATGCTCATCTTCAGTCCAGTTGCTCAGCTGTACGCCCATGAAATCGAAGTCAGCAAAGCTGGCAGCAGTGAACTTAGCACCCTTGGCTATCACTGCAGTGCCCATATAGTCCTTCACCCCCTCTGAAACATAATCGGCAGTGAGATGCAACAGCTTCTCAATAAGGACCTTTCTCAGTGCACCGACTTTCTCCTGGAACTCTTCGTCGAGCTTAGGCATCAATGCCTTGTCGGCCAACTTAGAGCTACGGGTCTTCATAGCGCGTGAATAGAGACGCTTGCCAATGACCACACCTCTCAATGATGGGTTGGCCTTCAGGGAAGCATCCTTCACATCACCGGCCTTGTCACCGAAGATGGCGCGGAGCAACTTCTCCTCTGGGGAAGGATCAGACTCACCCTTAGGAGTGATCTTACCGATGATGATATCACCTGGCTCGATGCGGGCACCGATACGTACGATACCATTCTCATCCAGATCCTTCGTAGCTTCCTCACTTACGTTAGGAATATCGGAGGTGAGCTCTTCCATACCACGCTTGGTCTCACGTACTTCGAGTGAATATTCATCCACATGCACTGAAGTCATGATATCCTCACGAACGATGCGCTCATTCAGCACGATAGCATCCTCATAGTTGTAACCCTTCCAAGGAATGTAGGCCACCAGCAGGTTCTTACCCAATGACAACTCACCATCGGCGGTAGAATAACCTTCTGTCAGAATCTGGCCCTTCGTCACTCTGTCACCCTTGTTGCAAACAGGGCGAAGGTCGATGGTCATACTCTGATTGGTTCTGCGCCACTTAGGAATCTTATACTCTTTCACAGCAGGCTCGAAGCTCACATAGTCTTCCTCCTCTGTGCGGTCGTAACGGATTCTGATGGTGGTAGAATCTACGAACTCTACCTCACCCTCGCCTTCAGCGGCAATCTGGGTGCGAGAGTCGCGTGCCAACTGTGCCTCGATACCAGTACCAACGATAGGAGACTCGGTTCTCAGCAATGGCACTGCCTGGCGCATCATGTTAGATCCCATCAATGCACGGTTAGCGTCATCATGCTCCAAGAATGGAATCAAGGCTGCAGCGATAGAGGCGATCTGCTGTGGAGACACATCCATATAGTCCACCTGATCTGGAGAAACTACTGGGAAGTCGGCATCCTGACGGCTCTGGATTCTGTCGTTCTTGAAGGTGCCATCGTCTTCCAGTGGGGCATTACCCTGTGCGATGATCTTTTCTTCCTCTTCCTCTGCGGTCATATAAATCAGGCCTTCTGGTGAGAGATCCACCTTACCATCGGCCACCTTGCGATAAGGGGTCTCGATGAAGCCTAAGTCATTAATCTTTGCAAATACACACAGTGAAGAAATCAAACCGATGTTAGGACCTTCAGGTGTCTCAATAGGGCAGAGACGACCATAGTGGGTATAGTGCACGTCACGCACCTCGAAACCGGCACGCTCACGTGACAGACCGCCAGGACCTAAGGCAGACATTCTTCGCTTATGTGTAATCTCAGCCAATGGATTGGTCTGATCCATGAACTGAGAAAGGGCATTCGTTCCAAAGAAGGAGTTGATCACAGAAGAGATGGTCTTCGCATTGATCAAGTCGGTTGGAGTGAATACCTCATTATCGCGAACATTCATGCGCTCACGGATGGTGCGTGACATACGTGCCAAGCCAATGGAGAACTGGTTTGACAGCTGCTCACCTACCGTGCGTACACGACGGTTGCTCAAGTGGTCGATATCATCCACATCAGCCTTAGAGTTTATCAGCTCTATCAGATACTTGATAATCTCAATGATGTCCTCCTTCGTCAAGACACGTACGTTCATGTCTGTAGAGAGGTTCAGCTTCTTGTTGATGCGGTAACGACCCACATCACCCAAGTCGTAGCGTTTCTCGGAGAAGAAGAGGTTAACGATCACCTCACGTGCACTGGCATCATCGGCAGGGTCTGCGTTACGCAGCTGGCGATAGATGTAGAGTACAGCCTCTTTCTCAGAGTTACTTGGGTCTTTCTGTAATGTGTTATATATAATAGAGTAGTCAGACTGGTTAAGTTCTTCCTTATGGATAAGGATGTTCTGAACGCCCGACTCCAGGATAATATCCAGATGTTCAGGTTCCAAGACGGTCTCACGATCGATGACAACCTCGTTACGCTCGATAGAAACCACCTCACCTGTATCTTCATCTACAAAATCCTCCACCCATGATTTCAAGACACGGGCCGCCAGCTTTCTACCAGTAAGTTTCTTCAAGTTGGTCTTGTTCACCTTCACTTCCTCTGCCAGGTTGAAGATCTCCAAGATATCCTTGTCGGTCTCAAAACCAATGGCGCGCAGCAAAGTTGTCACAGGCAACTTCTTCTTACGGTCGATATAAGCATACATCACATTATTGATGTCGGTGGCGAACTCAATCCATGAGCCCTTAAAAGGTATGATTCGGGCTGAATACAGCTTAGATCCATTCGCATGGATACTCTGGCCGAAGAACACACCTGGAGAACGATGCAACTGTGACACGATCACACGTTCTGCACCATTGATGACGAACGTAGCGTTGTCCGTCATATAGGGGATTGTTCCCAAGAAAACATCCTGAACTACGGTATCGAAGTCCTCATGATCAGGATCTGTACAATACAATTTCAGCTTTGCCTTCAAGGGTACACTATAGGTAAGCCCCCGCTCCATACATTCCTCGATGGTATAGTGCGGCGGATCAATATAATAATCCAAGAACTCTAAAACGAAATTATTCCTTGTATCAGCAATAGGAAAGTTTTCAGCAAATACTTTATACAATCCCTCGTTCTTACGTTTTTCTGTGGGGGTGTCTAGTTGTAAAAAGTCTCTGAACGACTTCAATTGAACTTCCAGAAAGTCCGGATACTCGCGCGGACTCTTGGTCGAAGCGAAATTAACTCTTTGATTTACAATATTAGAAGACATCTGGTAATGGATTAGTAGAACTTAAAAAGAAATAAAGACACAAAAAGGTTAAGAACCCTATTCGGGTTCCTAACCGAGATTTCCTGAGATATCAGGATAGCTTTTTATTTAAGTTCAACTTCAGCTCCTGCACCTTCCAGTGTAGCCTTCAGTGCTTCTGCCTCATCCTTAGATACACCTTCCTTCAGTGTGCTAGGTGCACCGTCAACGAGATCCTTAGCTTCCTTCAGACCCAGACCGCAAGCTTCCTTAACGGCCTTAACAACCTGGAGCTTAGCAGCGCCAGCGCTCTTCAATACTACATCAAAAGAGGTCTTCTCTTCCTCTACTGGAGCAGCAGCAGGACCAGCAGCAACTGCAACAGCTGCAGCAGCAGGCTCAATTCCATACTCGTCCTTCAGGACTGTCTTCAACTCTTGAACTTCCTTTACTGTAAGGTTAACCAACTCTTCAGCAATAGCTTTAATATCTGCCATTTTTATAAATCTTTTAATTGTTATTTTCTAAATGTATTTTTAAATTTTGGATTAGCGCTCCTCCAGCGTCTTCAGCACGCCATGAATTGTGTTAGCACCAGACTCGAGGGCTGAAATAACTCCCTGAGTAGGACCTTCCAACATAGCCACAACGTCTGCGATGAGTTCGTTCTTGCTCTTGATAGCCACGAGCTCTTCGAGTCTGTCAGCGCCTACATAGAAGCCTTCCTCTGCATAAGCAGCCTTCAGGCTAGGAACACCACCTTTAACATCTTTGAGCAACTTAGCTGGCTTGTTCGCAGTCTCAGCGAACATGACAGCCGTTGTACCCTTCAACGTACCAAAAAGCGGAGAAAAATCCACATCTTGCTTCTCGAGAGCCTTCTGAAGCAGGGTGTTCTTAACCACCATCAGCTTTATACCGTCGCCGAAGCACTTTCTTCTCAGCGCACTGGTAGCCTCTGCATTCATACCGGCTGTGTCAACCAAGTAAAAATGAGGATAATTCTTTACTATAGCAGCAAGTTCTTCAATAATTCTTCCTTTATCTTCCTTTTTCATAACTTCTCCGTTTTATTAAGCTTCATCTACTGATTTGGGGTCAATCTTAATACCGGCACTCATCGTGCTAGAAAGATAAATACTCTTAATATATGTTCCCTTAGCTGCACTTGGCTTCAACTTAATCAAAGTATTGATGAATTCCTTTGCATTCTGGCAGATAGCCTCTGGTGCAAATGATACCTTACCGATAGAAGCATGAACAATACCTGTCTTGTCTACCTTAAAGTCAATCTTACCTTGCTTAACTTCTTTAACAGCTTTAGCTACGTCCATAGTAACGGTACCGCTCTTAGGATTAGGCATCAAGCCACGAGGGCCGAGCACACGTCCGAGAGGACCGATCTTACCCATGCAAGATGGCATAGTGATGATCACATCAACGTCTGTCCATCCGCCTTTGATCTTGTCGATATACTCGTCAAGACCTACATAATCAGCGCCAGCTTCTTTTGCAGCAGCCTCAACATCAGGAGTACAAAGTGCCAAAACACGCACTACCTTACCTGTACCGTTAGGAAGTGAAACCACGCCTCTCACCATCTGGTTAGACTTACGTGGGTCTACACCCAGGCGTACGTCGATGTCCAGAGAAGCATCAAACTTGGTATAGGTGATTTCCTTTACCAAAGACGAAGCCTCTTTCAGCGTGTAGATTTTCCCTGCTTCAATTTTGCCTGCAGCCAACTTTTGATTTTTTGTCAGTTTACCCATTCTAATTGAAGTTTATTAGTTATTACTAGGGAACTCCCCATTTACAGTGATACCCATACTTCTGGCAGTACCTGCAACCATCTTCATGGCAGCCTCTACTGTGAAGCAGTTCAAGTCAACCAACTTGTCCTGAGCGATAGCGCGCACCTGATCCCAGGTAATTGAAGCAACCTTCTTGCGGTTAGGCTCAGCAGAACCACTCTTCACTTTAGTAGCTTCCAGCAACTGAATAGCCACAGGTGGAGTCTTAACGACGAAGTCGAAAGACTTGTCAGTGTAATAAGTAATGATTACAGGCAGCACTTTACCTGCCTTGTCCTGAGTCCTGGCATTGAATTGCTTGCAGAAATCCATAATGTTGATACCCTTAGAACCCAGAGCAGGACCTACGGGAGGAGAGGGATTTGCTGCGCCACCTTTAATCTGTAACTTGATTTGTCCAGCAACTTCTTTAGCCATTTTTCTAAAATTTAAAAAACATAAATAAGAAAAAAGGATACTTATAAGCTAAGTATCATTCTTTCTCCACTTGCATAAAGTTCAATTCGAGAGGAGTCTTCCTTCCGAATATCTTCACCATAACCTTCAGCTTCTTCTTCTCGTTGTTGATCTCTTCGATCACGCCGTTGAATCCACTGAATGGACCGTAATTCACCTTTACGGTCTCTCCAACGATGTAAGGGATGTTTGCATCATCTTCCGTCTCTTGCAGTTCGTCGAATGTGCCAAGGATGCGACTGACTTCCGATTGTCTCAGAGGAGTGGGGTGGTCCATACCGCCTAAAAAACCGAGTACATTTGGGGTATTTCTAAGATGGTGGGTGATTTCGCCAACCAAAGCTGCTTCTACCAAGACGTAACCAGGGAGATAACTCCTCTCCTTCATAACTTTTTTACCGTTACGAACCTGATACACCTTCTCGGTAGGAATCAGTACCTGAGAAACGTAATCGCCAAGGGTTCCGTTCTTCATATCGGCTTCGATATATTCCTTCACCTTAGCTTCTTTACCGCTAACAGCACGCATCACGTACCATTTCTTCTCAATCTCAGACATGCTCCAATTCAGTTTTTAACTAGGATAAACAAACTCCATCACATTCTGGAAACAGAAATCCATCACAAATACTACCAGTGCAATGAGTATGGAAGCATATAATACTGCAACTGCACTATTGGTCAGTTCCTTGTATGTAGGCCAGGTTACCTTATATACAAGTTCGTTGTAAGATTCTTTTACGTAATTAATAATCTTATTCATATCATTAATTTTAGCACGGGAGGAGAGGCTCGAACTCCCGACAGCCGGTTTTGGAGACCGGTACTCTACCAACTGAGCTACTCCCGTGTGAATCAGTCCTCCGCTCGTCACGGAGGACTGATGTTTTAGTTATCTATATTAATCCTCGTCGAGAATTTCAGTAATCTGACCAGAACCTACGGTACGACCGCCCTCGCGGATAGCGAAGCGCAGACCTACGTTCAATGCAACTGGGTAAATCAGATCAACGATGATCTCTACGTTATCACCTGGCATTACCATTTCAGTTCCCTCTGGCAGAGTGATCTCACCAGTACAGTCCATAGTACGGAGGTAGAACTGAGGACGATAGTGGTTGTGGAATGGAGTATGACGACCACCCTCTTCCTTCTTCAGAACGTAGATAGTAGCCTTGAACTTCTTGTGTGGATGAATCTCACCTGGCTTGCAGAGCACCATACCACGCTTAACCTCGTTCTTGTCGATACCGCGGAGCAGCAGACCTACGTTATCACCAGCTTCACCCTCATCCAGGAGCTTACGGAACATCTCAACGCCAGTTACAACTGACTTCTTGTCCTCGCCAAGACCCAGGATCTCAACCTCGTCACCTACATGGATACGACCAGCCTCGATACGACCGGTAGCCACAGTACCACGACCAGTGATTGAGAAGATATCCTCAACAGGCATCAAGAATGGTTTGTCAACATCACGTGGAGGCAGTGGAATCCAAGTATCAACAGCGTCCATCAGTTCCATCACCTTGTCTTCCCACTTAGCCACACCGTTCAGTGCGCCAAGAGCAGAACCCTGGATGAAAGGAGTGTTGTCACCATCGAACTCATAAGCTGCCAGCAGGTCGCGCATTTCCATCTCAACCAACTCAAGCATCTCAGCATCGTCAACAAGGTCACACTTGTTCATGAATACTACCAGACGAGGAACGTTTACCTGACGAGCGAGCAGGATGTGCTCACGAGTCTGAGGCATAGGACCATCTGTAGCAGCAACTACGATGATAGCACCATCCATCTGAGCGGCACCAGTTACCATGTTCTTCACATAGTCAGCGTGTCCCGGGCAGTCAACGTGTGCATAGTGACGGTTAGCGGTCTCATACTCAACGTGTGCAGTGTTGATAGTGATACCTCTTTCCTTCTCTTCAGGAGCGTTGTCAATCTGATCGAATGACTTAACCTTACCTTCATTACCAGCAACTCTAGCAGCCAACACCTTAGTGATAGCAGCTGTCAAAGTAGTCTTACCGTGGTCTACGTGACCAATTGTACCAATGTTAACGTGCGGTTTGGTACGTTCGAATTTCTCTTTAGCCATAGCTTTACTTGTTATTTATTTGATTAATAATCGGCATTTACACTCTCTTCGAGCTGTTACCGGGACTTGAACCCGGGACCTCTTCCTTACCAAGGAAGTGCTCTACCACTGAGCTATAACAGCAAACAGGTGTATGACACCTTGTTTATATATGTGGGCAAAGATGGATTCGAACCACCGAAGGCGTACGCCAGCAGATTTACAGTCT